>CALLPO010000086.1 GCA_938015605.1 uncultured Candidatus Altimarinota bacterium
CAATGAGTTTTATAAAGAAGTAAATAAACACTAAAAAAGAGCAGATATTCTGCTCTTTTTTGTGCAAAGATTTTGAACAAAATTTGTGTAATCTTGAAAAAAATATATATTATACATAGTTAACTTAATGGTTTTGAATAAGTAAAAAATATTTATCTTATTAATATGTATAATATGAAATATCTAGAAAAAATATTTACATTTGTAATTATTATATTCTTGCTCCTATCTAATTTTCAGGTAGGAGTTTTATATGCAGATAATTTAAATGAATTAGAAGTACAAAAAGGTAAATCAATTGCAGCACTGGAGAAAGTTGAACAAGTTATAGATGTTGCAGTTGAAAAAATTGATGCAAGTCTTGATAGTGAAGTACAAAAAAATAGACTGGAAGAAAAAAATGAAGAAATAAAAGATTATATTGATATTGTTGAAAATCAGATTGAATCTGAAAATTCAACAGGTGATGTTAAAGAGATAATTGCAGAGGCAAAAAGGGTGATTGTTTTAAAAGTGGTAGCATGAGTAACAAAGCAACAAGATGTGTGAGAATCACTCCCAGCAGAGATTGCTAACAATAAAGAAAAGAAGGAAGAAGCACTTGAGGTAATTCAAGAATCCCTTGAGTGAGTTAAATGATGAGATTATAATCTCATTATTCAATCAAAAATTAACATTGATAAAATCAAGCAATTATTCTGAAAATTTGATAGCAATATTGGCTTAGAATTAATGTATGAAAATGAATGAAAGAGCACATATCAAGTATCTATTCCAAATGATTCATTGTTTAAACAAGAAATGTTAGAAGATATTGAATCATGAATAATGCCTGAGAGTTTCTTATGAATAGAAATTGTTCAACCAGAAGTATTTAGTATATTTTCTGATCAGATTGATTTATCATGAGAAAATATTTCTGAAACCTGGTGAGTTAGTCATTACAATACACCAAGTTATTTATCATTATTAGAAGAAGAATCTAATAAATCATGATTTAAAAAGATTAAGGTTTGAATCATAGATACCTGAATTGATTATAATCACCCAGATCTAAAATGAAGAGTTTTAAGTTGAAAAGATTTTGTAAACAAAGATGATGATGCTATTGATGATCAATGACATGGGACTCATGTGAGTTGAACTATATGAGCAAGTATCAATGGATCTTGAATCATTTGAATAAATCCATATGTGGAATTTGTCCCTATAAAAATATGTACAAATAGGGGGTTTTGTCCAAGTTATGCTATATTAAAAGCATTAGAATATACAAAAAATGAAAAATTAGATGTACTTAACATGAGTCTATGAGGAAGAGGTGACCCTAAAACAAATCCCATTTGTAGTTGAATTGCATCTAATATTGATGCATGAGTAATAGTTATTTCAGCATCTGGAAATTCAAATATTGATACATCTAAATTTGTTCCATGAGGATGTGAAAAAGCAATATCAGTTGCTGCTGTTGATAAGAATTTAGAAAGAGCAGGTTTTTCTAATTTTTGAACTGATGTTGATGTATCTGCCCCGTGAGTAAAAGTATATTCTACTCTACCAAATAATAGATATAGAGAATTGAGTTGAACATCAATGGCAACACCACACATTGTTGGTTTAGTTTCTATAATGAAAACATTTAATTCTAACCTTAATCAAGAATCAGCTAGAAAATTACTACAAAAATACCCTCTTTCAGTGAGTACTGATTGATGAAAATATATTGCATCAGCTGTTGATGTTGATGAGTTAATGAGTGTGTTAACTGAACGAGCTATAGAAACAAATGAGGATTTAAAAGAAATTGATAATGACTGAAAAATACGATATATCAGAGATTGGTTAGAATGAAGTAATTTAACTACAACAAATGTTTGGACAGAAATACAAGCACTTGATATTGACAGCATTAATTTAGCTAAATGAGCAAAGGTAACTACTGATTATACTTGATCTCCTACATGAAAACCAGAATCTGTTACAGATTGAAAAACATGAGGTAACCGGTTTTGAAAGTCAAGTGCAAATTCTTATAACCATATTCTTGTAGACTTATGAGATGCTTATGATATAGATAGAATAAAAGTGTGGCATTATAATGATGGGAGAGTTTTTAATAAAACTAAAACAGAAGTATCAGCAGATGGTATTAACTGGACAGTATTATTTGATAGTGCTACAAGTTGAACATATGTTGAGCCTAAGGACTGAAGTTGAAAAACTCATATAGTTAAAGATGTTGAAGAGAAGACTCCAGCAAATGCAAAAATTCAGTATATACGTGACTGGTCAAATGGGAGTGATAAGAATGGATGAAATCATTGGGTAGAAATACAAGCCCTTGATAAATCTACATGATTAAATGTAGCAGTTAATTGAAGTGTTACATCAAATAGTCCAGTAGAAAGTAGTACAAAACCATATAAAAATTTGATTAATGGGAGTAATAATACAGTTAATTATGCTTCTGGATGATGAGGACATAGATATATGCAGGTAAATCTATGACAAAAATATGATATTTCTGAAATTAAAATTCTACATTATTACAAAGATAATAGAACATATAAAAATACAAGAACAGAAGTATCTGCAGATTGAATTACTTGGGCAACATTATATGATAGTGCAAAAGACTGAACATATATAGAGCCAGTAGATTGAAGTTGAAAAACACATTCAGTTGATTTTACAAAGCTAGAATTTGTGGAATCTAACACATCAACTACATGAAAAGTAAGATATATTCGTGATTGGGTACATTGAAGTAATGTATCATCTTCAAATGTTTGGACTGAAATACAAGCTCTTGACCAATATGGTGTTAATAAAGCCTTAAAAGCAAAAGCAAGCACAGATTATACATTATGATGAGCTACATGA
>CALLPO010000087.1 GCA_938015605.1 uncultured Candidatus Altimarinota bacterium
GGGAAAAAAGCTCTTGATGTAATGTGAAATTTTGAACTATGAAGATCTAAAGAATGAGCTCAATTAGCTATGCTTGCAATGCTCAGTTATTGAATTTATACAGTATTATTGTATCTATTTTATTATGTTTGATATTTTTTCTGATATATAATGTTTTATGTTGTTTCATTGTTTTTGAAAGTTATATTCTATTTTAAAGAGAATACTGAAATTAAAATTAAACAAAGTGTTGAATCACTTGATGAAAATTTTAGTAGAATGCAAAAAATTGACAGTGTTCTTTCTCATAAAATTTCTAATTTTAAAGACTGAGAAATTAGTCAAATCTCTTGATTTGTACAAGAGAACTTCTCAAACTTTTATTCAGAGATATTGCTAGCTTTAAAACAAAGAACAAAATTATTAAAAATTATCGAAGATTCTAAGTTTAAAGACTTTATAGATTTTGTATTACTTGAAAAATACATTAAAAATCATTTTAACAAACCAGTAAATGAAATGGTTAATATGCTTTCAAAGTTTGAAAAAATGTTAGAAACTTGATTAAAAAATGTTAAAACAATACAATCTAATAAATCTGAATATGATGCTCATATGAAGAAAAAAGAAATGAATTTAGAAAGACAACTTGAATCATTACAAAATAATAAAACAAAATTACAGCAAACTATAATATAGTGATATAAAAAGTCTAGTAAAAAAAAGAGCTTGTAAGGCTTTTTTTTTGTTTTAGAGAAGTAATAACGCTATTATAGACTTATAATTATTTTTTATTAAAACTATGGTAGAACAACTTAGTGATTTTATTTCTGGATTGAATTGAATGTATGTATTTATTATTATACTCAATTTAATAATTTTTATTTTTGCTAAGTGGATTGTGAATTTTCTTGATACATCAAGTTTAGAAAAGAAAAAACTGTGAGAAAAAGAAAAGGAAAAAATTAAGAAAAAAATTATCTTTATTAGAATCAACATTAGTTTAATGCTTGTTGCATATATTGTAACTCATGTATTTAAAGCTGAATTTTTGAACGATGTTATTCTTACACTGTTTATTATTATTCTGTCTTATTTAATAAATTCTTGGGTTTTCAAAAGAATGCTTTTATTTTATTGAGAAGAAGTTGAGGTGTCTGGTGAAAAGTATTTCAGAAGAGATTATAAAATTAATATTTTTAGCCTTATTGTAAATATTGTTACAACTTTATTTGTAATTTTTGCAATTTTTAAGGTATTTGAAATTGATTGAATTCTACAATCAGGTTGAATTATTGCTTGAATGTTAGCTTTTCTTTGATTCACAGCTCCTGTTTGGGCTCCTGATTTAGTTGCTGGAATTTCTATGCTTCATCATGATGAGGTTGAGGTGTGAAATGTAGTAAGGATTGATGAGTTAAATATATTAGCTTGGGTAAAGAATCTGAGTTTATCTGAAGTGAAACTTATTGATCTTGTATCTGGTCACCCAATAATTATTAGACCATCAAAATTTAGAGAAATGAAAGTTGAAAACCTATCTATGTGAGTTGCATGAAAAAAGATTAAAGTTCCACAGTTTATAATAGCAAATATTTCTTATAATCAGTCTCTCTATGAAGTAGAACAAGTGTTCTTTGATGCATGGGAGAATATGATAAAATCTCTAGCCATAGACTCAGTTGAACGTAAATATTTTTCTGAAAAAGCAACTGTCTCAGTTGATATTTTGGAATTCTGAGACTATGCCGTAAAGTATAAATTCAATTATATGATTACTAGTCCATTTTTTATAGTAAAAGCCAAAACTCTTCTAAATCCTTTTTTACAGGAAGCTCAGAAAAAATATAAGATTGACTTTAGCACACCTCAATTAATTGATTTGAAAAAATAAAAAATTTATTTAATTTAAATAATTACTATACTATTAGTAATTATTTTTATGTATTTTATTATGAAAAAACAACAAATATTATTTATTGATGGTTGAGAACCAGCAGAAAATTTTTCAAGCTATATAGAAGAATTAAAAAAATTAGAAATCAATAACCCATTTGAGGTAAAAAGAAGATGGAAGTTGACTTTACAAAAGTGATTATGAGATAATTATAATTTAGTATTTTCCGAAACTCCAAATGATTTTTATGCAGAATATGATAAGTGGAGAATCATGTTTGAAAAATATCTTCCATATTTGGATGATGAAATTATTTTGATAGGACATAGTCTATGATCAACTTTCATTGCAAAGTACTTAAATGAAAATAGTTTTCCAGTTACTATTAAAAAAATATTATTAGTTGCACCAGCATTTGAGGATAGTGAAGATGAAGTGCTTTGAAGTTTTAATTTTGATAAAAGATTAGATGTTTTCAAGAAATATTCAGATAAAGTTAGAATGTACTATTCACTTGATGATTTTGTTGTCCCAGTTTCTGATTTTGAAAGTTTTAAAAGAGTATTGTGAGATATTGAGTTTAGAGAGTTTATTGATAGATGACATTTTTTACAAGAAGAGTTTTTAGAGATTATTGAGGATATTAAAAAGATAGACTAAAATATTGACTTATATCTATAAGTATTTATTATTGTATTTCTAGTATTTACTAAAATATATATTGAAAAGCCTTGCTCATCAAAAACTAGATATAGTTCACTCAGAAAAAACTGTTTCACCTAAAAGGTGAGTGGAATTTTTTTATGAAGATTTTTTTGTGGCACTTTATGGAAATCCAGAAGAATTAAATGAACATAGAATGATAGAGGTGAAAAATAAAATGCATATTTTTTCACTAGCTTATGGGATAAATAGAACTCAAGCCCCTGAAACTTTTAACAAAAATCAACAAAAACTTAAATTTTATATTGAGGAACTTAAATATTGAGATGACTTCACCCAGTCATCTGAGCATGAAAAATTTAATAATATTCTTACAATCTTACTAAAAGATGTTGTAGTTAATCTCAGAAAACAGGGGAAAGAGCATATTTTCAAAAATATTTTTTGAGAATATGTGAATATTATATGAGAAAATGAATTTATTTGTTTGCTCTCAGAAGAGACAATGTATGAAAAGAATTTAGTTCAAGAAAATATTTCAGATATACTATGATGAGATTGATATAAAAATGCCCTTGATAAGAACCAATATCTATTGGATTCATGATTATCCTATAGACGTTGAATTGAAGTATATTATGAAAAAATTAGAGATAATTGCTTTACTAAAGAAGACAAAGAAGATCCAGATACAGTTTCTTCTATTATGCAGATGTTCAATGTTGCTTATAATTTGAATAAACTTAAATTTAATGAGAATAAAAGAGATTCTTGAGAAAGATATTTTGAGCATTTATTAGCAGTAGTTGATTTATACTTAGGCAACGAATCAAAACCCACATTTGAGTGAGTAATGATTGCAATTTTGCATGATGTTATTGAAGATTCAGATATAGATAAGGAAACTTTAGAGGTGTTATTTTGAAAAGAAATTGCTTCCTGAGTAGATACTCTGAGTAAACCATCTGTTGAGAAATACGTCCTGACAGAAGGAGAGGAAGAATTTTTTATAAAATGAATTGATTCTTGATTTTTAAATTCATCATGAGAAGTTTCAGATGATATCTTAAGGAGGGAGAAAGATTTACAATTAACTGAAGAAGAAAATTTAAAATTAGATGAACATAAAAAGATAAATGCAAAATATAAGAAACAAAGGAACATAGAGTATTTTAAGAAGTTTAGAGAAAAATGACTTAAAGACAACCTTTCTCCAGCAGAGAATAGAAATACTAGAATTAAGATCTATGATAGAATTCATAATACAATTACGCTTACTTGATTTTGAATTTGAAAAATAGATAAAATTTTTCAAAAAATTGATGAAACAATTGAATACTTTTTGCCAATTACTAGTAAGCACTATCCAGATTTACATGAAAAATTAGTAAAAGAATTAGATGTAGTTCTAAGTTGGTTAATGGAAGAAGTTTCTAAACATGATAGGTCAAAGCATGAGAGGAACAGAAGAAAGAAATTAAGAAAAAAAATTAGATGATTTAAGAAAAGAATTCAAAAATTTAAAACTGTAAATGAACAAGTAGATATTATCCAATCTATGTAGTTCACACTAAACAGTCAGGCAATAACTCTGGCTTTTTTATTTGCATAATATTCTATTTTTTTTACTATATTTATAGTTAAATTCTTCCTTTAGTATTAAAGGAACTAGATGGATTATAAAAAAAATAAATTCTATGAAAAAAATAACAAAATGTGTAATACCAGCTGCATGAATGTGAACAAGATTCCTACCAGCTACAAAGGCACTTCCAAAGGAAATGTTCCCAATTATTGATAAACCAGTAATGCAGTATCTTGTTGAAGAAGCAATTGCTGCGGGGTGTGAAGATATTATTATTGTTACTTGAAAAAACAAAAGGGCAATTGAAGATCACTTTGATTCTAATTATGAATTAGAAAAAGCTCTTGAAAAAGGGAATAAGTTTGAAAGGTTAGAGGAAGTGAGAAAACTTAATTCTATGGCAAATATTGTATATGCTAGACAACCATATCCAAGGTGAGATGGTGAAGCTATTCTGAGAGTAAAGAATTTTGTTTGAAATGAACCATTTTTAGTATTATTCTGAGATGATATCATTGATAATGAAACAACAGCTGCTGAACAACTTGTTCAAGCATATGAGAGAAAACAGGCACCAGTAATTGCCACTATTTCAGTCAGTGATGATGAGGTGAGTTCATACTGAATGATTGAATCGAGTGAGGATACAAAAAGTATTTTTTGAGTAGATAAGTTTCTTGAAAAACCAGATGCTTCTGAAACTTCTTCAAGAAAATGAGTAATAGGAAAATATGTTCTTACTCCCCAAATTTTTGATTATCTAGAAAAAGCAGAATGAGGTTTATGAGACTGAGAAATTAGGCTTGCAGATGCTTTTGAACTTATGAGAAAAGACAAAGATATCTACTGAGTAGATATTAAATGAGAA
>CALLPO010000088.1 GCA_938015605.1 uncultured Candidatus Altimarinota bacterium
AGAAGATAATTCAAGATAAAATGAAAGAATGTGAGAAATATTTGAGTGAAATTAAATGATCTGTTATTAGTGCAGCAAATATAGACGCATATCTAGATAAAGATAGTATACAATGGAATATGTTAAGAGAAAAATGCTCTCATAATAAGGATATTGAAAATATTTATGAATTTGTATCTAAGAGTGATACTTCTACAAATGATTTTACTACAAGATTATCAATGAAATTTCAAGAATTATATATTTAATATACAAAAATATGGAATTAAAAGATTTTATTAAGTGAGTTATATTAGACATAGAATGAGCAAGAAAAGAGATTCATGAAGAAAATGATAAGGATTATTTTTTTACAAATCAAAGAACTGAATGACCAAAATGAGAAATTAAGTTTGATCTAATGGTTGAAACAGAGAAATGAAAAAGTATTGAGGGATGATGAAAAATTAATGTATTAACAGCAAATTTGTGATGATTTTTAAAAGGTAATAGTAGAACCACTAACTCAAATAGGATTAGCTTTTCTTTATTCTGAGATTGAACAATGATTGATAATAAAGAATAAAACTCTAGATTTAAATTTATGAAAATAAAAAAACTACATTCTTGATTTGAACTCCCAGAGTTGGGATTTTGAACGTGGACAATGTGAGGTTTTAGACATCATGATCCAAGGAATGATGATGAGAAAGATATCGGGGCAATAAAGTTTGCTATTGATAATTGAATTACTCACTTTGATACGGCTGAATTGTATGGGACTTGAGCAGCTGAGGAAATTCTTGGGAAAGCAATAAGTGGGTATGATAGAGAGAAGCTACAAATTGCAACGAAAATAAAAGGTTCAAACTGTAGTTATAATGCTATTAAAATTGCTTGTAAGAAGAGTTTGGAGCGATTAGATATAGAATACTTAGATTTGTATTATATTCATTGGAGGGACAAACAATTTGATTTGAAGGATTGTATGAGAGCAATGGATGAATTAGTGGATGAATGATTGATTAAAAATATTTGAGTGAGTAATTTTAGTACAGCTAGTTTGAAAGAAGCTCAGAAATATGCAAAGAATAAAATAGTAGCTAATCAGGTTCATTATAATTTGATATATAGAGAGTGTTGTGTTTCACAATGATGAGAAGAACCACTTCTTGAATATTGTCAGAATAATGATGTAATGCTTGTGGCTTGGAGACCTGTTGAACTCTGAAAACTTGCAAACTTTGGTTGATCTACTGTGACAACTATCTCTGAAAATATTGATAAGACACATGCTCAAATTGCTATTAACTTCCTCATTTCTCAAAAAAATGTAGTTACTATATTTAAAAGTGATGAGCCAAAGCATATAGAAGAAAACTTGTGAGCAGTCTGATGGGAGTTACAAGAAGATGAAATGGAAGCACTAAATAATGATACAGATAAAGTGGTGTATAAAAGTGATTGAGTTCCTCTTGAATAAAAAATATATTTAATTAATTAAAATCAAAAAATGGTAACTGATAATTTAATGGAAGCTAACCCTATATTTAATCCAAAGGGGAATGATGATGTTCAAGATAGAACTATTATTAAGTGAAATACTACTGGACTATTCCAACTAAATGCTACTAAATATAATTGGGCAAAATCTTTGTACCAAGTTATGGTAGGGAACTTTTGGATTCCAGAAAAAGTAAAAGGATTATGAGATGACGCTACTCAATTCAGAAATGAATTATCAGATCAAGAAAAGAGAGCTTACAAATGAATTCTTTCTTTTCTTATCTTTTTGGATTCAATTCAAACAGTAAATCTTCCTAATTTTTCTGAATATATTACGGCTCCTGAAGTAAATCTTGTGCTTTCTATTCAAGCATTTCAAGAAGCAATCCACTCTCAAAGTTATGCTACTATTCTAGAAACAGTTGTTGATTCTAAAGATAGAGATGAAATTTATTATTTCTGGAAAACAGATAAACATTTACTTGAGAGAAATGAATTTATTGGATGAATCTATCAAGAGTTTGTAGATAATCCAAATGATAAGAGTTTCTTCAAGTGAGTAATTTGAAACTTCTTGCTAGAAAGTATTTATTTCTACAATGGTTTTGCTTTCTTTGATACTCTTGCAAGTCAATCAAAAATGGTTGCTACTGATCAAATGATTACCTATATTAGAAGAGATGAGCTTACTCATGTAACTATTTTTGCTAATATTATTAAAGAAATTAAAAAAGAATTTCCAGATATTTATGATGAAGAAATCATTATTGATATGATGAAAACAGCTGTTAAACAAGAAATTAAATGGTCTAAACATATTCTATGAGAAGGGATTATTGGAATGGGACATGAAAATATTGAAAACTATACTAAGTTTTTAGCTAATGACAGAATGGCTCTTCTTGGGATTGCTCCTCTCTATCCAGATGTTGTAAAAAACCCTTATAAACATCTTGAAGTGATGCAGGATAATAACTCTGAACGTTGAAATTTCTTTGAATCAACAGTTACAAACTATGCTTTGAGTACAAGTATGAATGGAACATGGGAGTTTTAATAGATAAAAATTCTATATGAGCAAACATAATAAAATATTGAATGTAATTTTTGGGACTGTTTTTATACTCGGTTTTATTTACTCATTATACTTACAGTTCTTTTTCTCATCGGAAGCATTTTCATGGCATTTGATATTTTCAATATATATTTTTCTGCCTCCATTTGTGTATCTATATTTTCTGCTTTTATTTATTTTAAATAAAAAGTGGTTTTTACTAGGATGACTCATATTATTAGTGCCAATAGGGTATTTTGTCCTTGAATGATTTTAAATCTTTGCTTGCTAAATAAACTATAACAACTAAACTAAGAAAAATTTAATTCTTTGTTTTTTTTGTGTGAATATATTCAAATCAAAATTCTTTATTGTTTATTTACTTACCTTTGTAAATGGGCTGAGTTTTACTCTGCTTATCCCTGTTTTTCCATTTCTTCTAAAAATATATGATCAACCAGAAATTATGCTGTGATTACTGTTTGCAACGTATAGTTTATTTCAATTTTTTGGAGCTCCAATTATGTGAGCACTCTCTGATAAATATTGAAGAAAACCAGTATTACTTTTGACTCAAGGATGAACATTTATTAGTTGGTTAATACTCTGACTTGCATATTTTCTACCAAGTGTGGAAATTTTAGGGTTGGTAGTTTTACCATTATTTGTGATATTTATTTCAAGAATAATTGATGGGATTACGTGATGAAATATGTCTGTAGTAAGTGCTATGGTAGCAGATATTACTACTCCTGAAGAGAGAAGTACTGTGTTTGGAAAAACTGGCGCAGTGATGTGAACTACACTTATTATAGGTCCTTCAATATGAGCATTTTCAATGGAATCTAGCTATTGATACTTAGCTACAGCAATTGTCTGAGCTATTGTTTCTATTATTGCTCTGTGGATTATGTTTTATAAAGTAGAAGAAACTCTCAAAGAAGAAGATACAAAAAAGGAGTTACATATTTCTTATAAAGACTTAAATATTATTAAAAAAATTAAAAAATATTGGGGACAAAATACTGTACAATTTTCTATTGTGATTAAGATATTTATGATGTTTTCATTTATGATGTATACTACAGTTTCTGTATTATATCTTATTGATAGATTCTGATTTAGTGCTGCAACTGTCTGATATTATCTAATTATTACCTGAAGTTTTGTGATTCTACATCAAGCATTTTCAGTGAAACCAGTAGTGCAAAAAATAGGGGATTTTAGATGATTGCTTTTAGGACAGACACTTATGGGACTTGGGTATTTGGGAATGTGATTATCACCAGATATATACTATTATACTTTTGCATATTTCTTTGCTATTTTAGGGATTACTCTCTCTATGAGTACACTTCAAGCTCTTTTTTCCAAATGAGCTGATAAAAAATCTCAATGAGAAATCATGTGAATAGCATCATCTCTTGAAAGTTTCGTGGCAATTATAGCTCCAATTGTAGGAGCATTGCTTTATGAGAGAGTAGATATTTCAATTTTTATAATTATCAGTATAGTACCATTTATAGGTCTACTAATATATATAATATTTTTCAGAAAGAAATTATTGAGAGAAGACACATTTTGTAATTAATTAAAGAAGTCTCATGAAAATCCTAGCATTTGAAACCAGTTGTGATGACACTAGTATAGCAATTTTTGAGGATGAAAAATTACTAGTAATGGAAACAGCTAGTCAGATAAAAATACATAATATTACTGGATGAGTAGTTCCAGAAGTAGCAGCAAGAGAACATGCCAATGCTATTTTTTGAGTGCTTGATACTGTTTTAGAAAAGACTGGAGTGCAGTTAGAACAAATAGACTATATTTGAGTAACAACCAATCCTTGATTGCTACCAAGTCTGCTTACTGGAACAACAGTTGCTTCAACTATTTCAACACTACTCAAAATTCCAATTATTCCAATAAATCATATTCAGGCTCATATTTTTGCTAATTTTTTAGAGAGAGAAGAGAAAGAAATTGAATTTCCAGTGGTGTGTTTAACAGTTTCTGGATGACACAATGACATCTATTCAATGAAAGATATGTGGGACTTAGAAAAAGTTGGTTCAACTACTGATGATGCGAGTTGAGAAGCTTTTGATAAGGTAGCAAAAATGATGTGACTTGGATATCCAGGTTGACCAATTGTGAGTCAGATGGCTGATGAGTATGCAGTAGAGAATAATAAAAATATAGATGAAATAGTTTTTAATGATGTACAAAAAAAACCACTTTTCCCAAGAGTATGGCTTACAAAAAAGCAGGCAGACTTTTCTTTTTCAGGACTAAAAAGTGCAGTTAAAAGAGAAGTAGATAAAAGAAGAGGGTGTATTGTTTGAAACTGAGTTAAGCCAGTTCCAACAAAAGACCTAACTTTGGAGGATAAAAAAGAAATCAGTTATGAATTTCAAGAAGCAGTGATAGAAGTTCTTGCTTATAAACTCATTCAAGCTGCTTTACAAAAATGAGTAAAAACAGTTCTACTGGCCGGTTGAGTAAGTGCAAACAATAGATTGAAACAAGAAATTACTAAATTGGCTAAGAAAAATAATATTGAATTTTTACACCCAGTCAGTAATTTGTACTGTATGGATAATGCAGCAATGGTTTGAATTTTGACATATTATAGAGTAAAATGCTGAGAATTTGAAAAGAAGATTTGAGTGGTGAAAGTATAGGTATTGATAATGAAAAAAAGTATTTTACTGTTAAACACACTTTATGTTTTTAAATTTTCTCTGTAATTTACTTACACTTTTTTCCTCAGCTTCTTTTTGTGAACAAGATATAAAAAAGGTTGAAGAAAGTAAACCTATAATAATAGAAAAAAACATTCACTTAGATACACCTACAGATTGAATCAGAAGTTTGTATTATACAGCAGCATGAGTTTCAGACAGTGAAAAATATAATAATTTTTTAGATATAGCTGATAATACAACAGTGAATTCTATTACTATTGATATTAAGACAGTCAGTTGAAAAGTTAACTTTGATATGGATGAAAGTTTTTTTAAAAGTATCAAACCAGTATCAAATAACTGAATTAAAGATATAGCTAAAATCATTGAGGAACTGCATCAAAAAAATGTTTATGTGATTTGAAGGATAGTAGTTTTTAAAGATATGAATTTAGCAGAAAGAAGAAAAGACCTAGCTCTCAAGTGGACTTATAATAAAGAGAAAATATGGACTGATCATAGCTGAAAGAAATATCTAGATCCAAGTAGTAGAGAAGTATGGGATTATAATGTTGCAATAGCTTCAAATGCTTATGAGATTTGATTTGATGAAATTAATTTTGACTATGTTAGGTTCCCTTCTGATTGAAAAGTTCATCAAATATATGCTCCTTTTACTGAAAAAATATCAGTGTGAACAGGGAGTGTAAGAAATATTACTGCACTTAATAACTTCTCAAAATACACGTCAGAAAAACTTAAACAAAAACATCCAAGTATTGTATTATCAGCAGATGTATTTTGATTGGTTACAAATTGAGATTTAAATAGTATTGGGCAAAGTCTTATATGATTTTTAAAGTATTTTGATTATGTAGGTCCAATGACATATCCATCTCACTACGGAAAAAAATTTTTAGGTTTTACACAACCTGATAATCATCCATATGAAATCATGCAGGATGCTTTATTAAACACTTCAATGCAAATTGATAAATATAATCTTGAAAACCCCAATGAGAAGCAACTTTCACAAAGACAAATAAGATTATGGTTACAATGATTTTCTTGTACTCGGTGCAAGTGAGCAACTCCATATTTTACTCAAAAATTTAAAAAACAAACGAGTTGAGTTACTGATGCCTGATGAGATAGCTGGTGGGTTTGGAATGCTAATTCAAATTATTATAAAGATTGGTATGAATAAAATTACAGAAAAATTTTTACTTTAAGATTAAATTAATATTATTAGCTATAGTTGTACAGTAATTAATAAAATAAAAATAATGAAAGCATCAGATATATTTATAAAAGTGTTAGAAAATCATTGAGTTGATACAATTTTTTGAGTACCATGAGAAGAAAATTTGGACTTTATTAACTCAATGAAAGATTCAAGTATTAAACTGATTCTTACTAGAAATGAACAAACTGCTGTTTTTATGGCAGCCACTCATTGAAGATTAACAGGGAAAGTTGGTGTAGCAATTGCTACACTATGACCTTGAGCAACTAATATGATGACATGAGTTGCATATGCTCAATTATGAGGAATGCCAGTACTTGTTATTACAGGACAAAAGCCCATTAAAAAATCAAAACAATGATTATTTCAAATAGTAGATGTTGTTTGAATGATGAGACCATTAACTCAATATTCTCAAACGGTTGTTTCAGCTCATATGCTCCCATACATGGTAAATACTGCTATTAAAACAGCAGAAGAAGAAAAACCTGGAGCTGTTCATATTGAACTTCCAGAAGATATTGCAGCAGAAGAAATTGATATAAGACCAGAAGATATTCCAAAAATACCATATTCAAGACGTCCTGAAATTGATGAAAAAATGCTTATCACCTTGGTTGATAAAATAGAAAAAGCTAAAACTCCAGTAATACTTCTTTGATCTGCAGC
>CALLPO010000089.1 GCA_938015605.1 uncultured Candidatus Altimarinota bacterium
TGAGTAGCTTCAACTATTTCAAAATATGATTGTGTTACTCCTGCTGCTGCAACATGAAACTGTAGCACAGCAACTCACCCAATGCTTATAAGAAACTAATTAAATATTCTTAATTACAAAAGGAATAATTTCATTAATAGAAGTAATAGACTCTGGCAATTTAGCTAGAGTCTTTTCTATGTCTGAAATATTATATCACATAGCAACAAGAGTGTTCTTTACATCTTGAATTAGCTCTGGAGAAAGATTGGTATTTGACATATTTACATCTCAAGAAGAACCTTTAGTAGATCATGAGCCTTGATAGTTTTTTACAAATTCTTTATCTTTAAGCTCAAGAATTATTTTACTGGCTCATTTTTTTCAGATTCCTTTAATTCCCTCTATAGTTTTGTTATCTGACATTTTTACTGCTTCAATAAGTCTTGTTTGTCATATTGATAAAATATTGAGAGCTACTTTTCACCCTACTCCATTAATTTTGATGAGTTCCTCAAATACTTCTTTTTCTTGTTTTTCTACAAATCAAAAAAGAAATTGAAAATTCTCTGTCCTGTGATGATGAATATGAATTTCTACTTCTTCTAGTCATTGTAATTTAGAGAAATTAAGCTCATTAATAAGTACCTCATATCACACTCATGAGCTAGTTAAAATAATTACCTTAGTAAAATCTAGTTCAAGTACTGTTCCTTTTAAATATGCAATCATAATATTATATTAATGTATTAGTATATAAAAATTATATATAAATTTAAGTTTAAATCAATAATTATTTATATGATTTATTTTTTGTATAAAATACACTATTTTAAGCCTAAAATAAACGTTGTAAAAAAATGTTTTTTTTATATAATTTAGCTGAAAAATTACTCGTATAAACAAATAAAATGATTGAATCAATAATTACTGCTATTTTTGGAGATCCTGATAAGAAAAAAATTGAAAAATATTCTAAAATAGTAGAGAGTATTAATAAAGAATATAGATGATTCTCGGCTTTTACATTGGAAGATGTTAAACATAAAACTCAAGAACTAAAAAATAAATTTGAAGGACTTGATTTTAAAAATGCAGAAGATTCTATCAAAATAAATAGCATTCTTGAAGAAATAAAGATTGAGGCTCTTGCTAATGTTAAACAAGCTTGTACTCTTTTAAATTGACAAACTTTTGAAGTTGGAGATGAATGAAGAAAAATTGACTGGAATATGGTACCCTATGATGTTCAACTTGTTGGAGCCCTTGCACTTAATGATTGAGGGATATCAGAGATGAAAACTGGTGAATGAAAAACTCTTGTTGGAACACTCCCAGCATACCTAAATTCACTTACTTGAAATTCTGTTCATATTGTTACTGTAAATGACTATTTAGCTGCTAGGGATAGTGAAGAGATGGCTATTTTGTACAATGCACTTGGACTTACTGTTTGAGTAGTAAGCCATGAACAGTCAAAAGAAGACAAGAAAAAAGCTTACGAATCAGATATAGTTTACGCTACAAATAACGAACTTGGATTTGATTATTTGAGAGATAATATGGTAACAAAATCAGAAGATAGAGTTCAATCTCCTATGTTCTATGCTATTGTTGATGAGGTTGATTCAATTCTTATCGATGAAGCAAGAACTCCCCTGATTATTTCTATGCCTGATAATGAACCTACTAGTAAGTATGGTAAATTTGCAACAATGGCAAAACAACTTGAAAAATGAAAAGACTATAAAATAGATGAAAAACAAAAAGCAGCAACTTTAACTGAAAAAGGAATCAAAAAAATAGAATGATTTTTATGAGTAGAAAATATTTATGTTTCGGCTCATTATAATGATCTTCATCATATTGAAAATGCTATTAAAGCACAATGAGTATATCTAAAAGATAAAGACTACATTGTAAATTGAGAAGATGTAATGATTGTTGATGAACATACTTGAAGAGCACTTGCTTGAAGAAGATATTCAGATTGACTCCATCAAGCTATCGAGGCTAAAGAAGGTGTTGAAATTCAACAAGAATCAAGAACACTAGCTTCTATCACTTTCCAAAATTATTTTAGAATGTACTGGAAACTTGCATGAATGACTTGAACTGCAAAAACAGAAGAAGAAGAATTCTACAAAGTGTACGCTCTTGATACTCTAGTAATTCCTACAAATAAGCCAATAATCAGGGATGATAAATCAGATTTACTTTTCAAAAATGAAAAATGAAAATTTGAATATGTTGTTGATCTTATTAAAGAAATTAATAAAACTGGACAACCTATTCTCGTTGGTACTGTATCAGTTGATAAATCCGAATACTTATCTGGTCTACTTAAAAAAGCATGAGTTAAGCATAATGTTTTAAATGCTAAATATCATGAACAAGAAGCCGAAATAATAGCCGATGCAGGTCAAATATGAGCCATCACCATTGCTACAAATATGGCATGAAGATGAACTGATATCAAGCTTGGGCAATGAGTGAGTGATCTTGGAGGACTCTATATTATTGGTACTGAAAAGCATGAAACTAGAAGAATAGATAACCAGCTTAGATGAAGAGCTGGTAGGCAATGAGATGCTGGTTCAACACAATACCTAATATCTCCACATGATGACATCATGAGGATATTTGGTTGAGACAAGCTCTTTGGAATATTTAATTCACCGATGTTTGCTAGTCTTCCTGATGATGAGCCTTTAGCACAAAGTTGAATGCTTACTAAAAAAGTAACTGGTGTACAAAAACAAGTTGAGTGACATAATTTTGATTCAAGAAAACACGTTCTAGAATATGATGACGTTATCAATAAACATAGAGAAATAATATATAGAAAAAGAAACCAAATTTTGGACAATGAAAACCTTCATGATGAGGTTATTCAAATTCTCACAAAACAAATTAGCTCTGTTGTAATTGCTGAAGCCAATAAGTATTGAGAAGAAATAAATAAAGAAAATGTTATTAAAACTGTTAACACTTTCCTCTGAGTTGAGGCAATTGATAATATTATTGAAAGAACTGCTATTTCTAAATTAGACTCTCCTAGAGAGTTAGCAGAATATATCAGTAAAATTTCTATTGAAGAAATAGAAAAACTAAAAAATGAAGCAAAAAATATTGATGACTTCTATGACCTAGAAAAAAGAATTCTTCTACAGTCAATTGATGAACTATGGATGAATCATATTGATTCTATGACAAAGTTAAGAGAAGAAGTTGCCTTTGAGTGATATGCTCAAAAACAACCACTTGTTGTCTATAAAGAAAAAGCTTTTGTAAAATTTGGGGACCTTATGAGTGAAATTGAATACAAAACTACCAAAGCAATATTCTCTATCAACAAAATTTCAGAAGTTCAGTCAACTCAAATCCCTGAATGAAAAATAAAAGTTAATGAAGGAGAAATGAAGCAAATGCTTGAAAATTTCTCTGAACTTGAAGAACAAAAAGATACAAATACACTTGCTAACCCACTTTTTGCTAATCCTGTTACTAATAAGTGAGTGAAAGTTACCCAAAAAAAACAGGTAAAGAAAGAAGTCAAAAAAGATAGAATTAGAGTATAGTTTACAAACTATACTTTTTTTTTGTCAAGATATTTTTTAGTCAGAGATAAATGCTTTTATTGGAGTTTAGTTGAAATTTATGCTAATATATAATAGATAAATATTCACTAAAAGTACAAAGATGTTTGATCCATCAAAACTAGATTTAGACTTAGATAATTCTAAGAAGAAAAACATACCTGCTTCAAAAGAAGACATTAAAAAAGCTTTAAATAAGGTAGACTCCTCAAAAGAAATTGAGTCCACTAATTTAAAAAGTGATGTTAACACTGATACAATAAATACTGATAGTTCTCTTAAAGAGGAATCATCTGAAATTTTTGAAGAAATATTACCAGAAGCTAATGAGCAAACTCTTATTGAAAAAGAAATTCTAACAGAAAAAAATGAAGAAGAGGTTGTTCATAAAACATTTATGGCAGATGATGCAAAAAGAGATCAAATAAAGGCTCAAGAAAAAATTATAGAAGCAGAAGAAGAAAAAAAAGAAGATGAGAACATTATTTGAGACATCTCAGATGTAATCAACAACAATCAAAAGTTAGAAGAAGCAGAAGCTAAAATTAATGCTAGAATTCAAACAAATTCTGACTTAATAGATATTAATATTGCATCTTTCCAAGACATATTAGATATATTAATCCAAGAATCATATGATTTATTTATTCTTGAACCAAGAGATAATGATGTAAAAGTGAGTTTCAGACAAGAAAAAGTAGAAAAGGATGTTAAATATATTAAATTCCCAATCTATAATCAAATTCTTCTTAAGGCAAAATCATTAACTAAATTACAAGTTGAAGAAACAAGAGTAGCTCAAGAATGAAAGTGAGAGATACAAGTCAAAGACAAGAAGTATAAACTTATGTCTAAAACTGTCCCTTCTGCTTTTTGAGAGAAAATTCTTGTAAAAATAGTTGAATTAGAAAAAAAAGTAGGAAAACAAGCTCAACAAAAAACTTCAATTGGGAAACTCTTTTGATTCCTTGGAATAATCGCAATAATAGCTCTTATTATTGGTTGAGCATTTATTGGTTTTATTGTTATGAATGCTAAAACACTAGAAGATGTGAAATTTTTCTCATCAATGTGAATTAACCTCAATGATATTAATGTCTTTATATCTAAAGCAATTAACACTATATTTTCTATACTTATCTTTATAGAAACAATTTTTCTTTCTATTTATCTTTTTAAATTTATTCTTACTAAAAAAATATACAAAAAGAAAAAAATTGCATATGCAATCTTCTCTTTCATTATTCTGATACTAACCTTTTCTACAGGTTCAGCATGGATGGTAATTAATAAAAAAATAAGTTCACTTCCTAATTGGCAAGAAATGGCATATGGAGATGTCCAGATTTATGATAATTCAAAACTTATTAGTGAACAATTTACTAAACAAACTGCACTATTACAAGACACTTCTAA
>CALLPO010000090.1 GCA_938015605.1 uncultured Candidatus Altimarinota bacterium
ATAATCAGTTGCTTAAACAAGTATCTGTTGTTATATTTAATCAGTCATCACAATCTGAATTTGTTGTACAAGCATCTGCTGAATACACGTTATTATCTCATCAATAATGGTCTACACTCGAAGTTCCATTTATGAATACTAAACCAAATGCGTCAAAAGCTAACAAAAGAGTTAGAAATAAACGCATTGAAATATTAAAAAAGCTTGTCATTGTATAAAATATAATAAAAAAAAATAAACACTCTTTAAAAGAAACAAAAAATCTGCACAAAAATTGTAATATATAATGTATGATTTCAATAGAATTGAATCATTAAGATTCCAGATCTATACACTATATTTTTGTTTTGCAGACTTTTTTGTTTTACTTTAATTTGTGTTTAATTTTATACTATAAGAATTTAATTTCTTACAGAAACTTGACCTTTATAATTTTTTATTCCAGAAAGTCAATAGAAAATATGATACATAATAATTTAGTATTGTAAATATTATGCCGTGTACTATAATTGTACAAATACTATTTATTTATGTGCATACACCAACCATTTAAATACTAATAATTAAACAAGCTTCAAATGATTTATATGATACATAATCTAATTTATCTTACATTCTTATCATCGCCAGATAGTAATAAAAACTCATAGACGACTGTGACACATACAAAAATGATTTGTAAAAGAAATTAATATCAATATAGAATTAGCATTTATTATTTCACTTTGTCATGAACACATGATTCATACATATAAATCAAGCGGTTAGAAAGTATAATAAAACCAGACAAACTTTTTACAACTATATAAAAAAAGGTTTTGTAAAAACGAAAAAGGTTAATAACAAAGTATTTCTTAATATTCAAGATATCGAAAAATTACTCAATGACTATATATCAACAGAACAAGTCATCATAACACCTAATGAAAATACGTATCAAATTGATAATATAGAATCAGCTTCTAATGAAGAAGCTTCACAAAGCATGATTTCAAAGCTGGAAAATAAAATTTTTGCATGATTGAATCAATTAGAACACTCATTATTACAATCTACAAAAGCTCAAAATAACACAAGTCAGAAAGTAGTAAGTTCTCTAATAGAATCTAAAAACACTCTTGTTATGAAAAATTTTGTTGATATACAACATTCATTATCGAAAAATAATTTACAGCATCGTAAAATACTCTTTTGGATGTATTACTTAGTATTTATTAGTATTAATGTATTTATATTATGGTACATTTCTTAGTTTAAGCAGAATTAGCAAGTTGACATAAAAAACGCTATATATTAACAATTGATAGCGTTTTTTTATTTCAATAACTTCTCAAGTTATACATTAATTTTACTACAAATTTACAATTATTTAACTAATAAGACAATCCTACTCTTAAAAATTGATTTTTTTATGAGGCAAATATCATCATAAATAAAATCCTCAAATATCGTAAATATTACAGAGACAAGCACTATAAATAAGCATGCAAAATTTGTCCTGTTCCTGATCAGAAAAGAATCTCAATTAGCTAATGAGCATGCATTAACTATTTAGAACTTATCTTCTTTCGAATTTTAGTCGGGAGAGGTATAAATATACTCGTATCCTTTTTATATCTCTCATAATCTTTATTTCATTCATATTTTTTTTCTAACATTGGTATCCCTGAAACAAACACAATCAATAATGTGATTGTAATTGGACTTACAAGTGCAAATACACCACTAGATACAGGTAATGCAAGAAATCAAATTGCCCACCGCATAACGACTTCTCCAAAATAGTTTGGATGCCTAGAATACTTCCATAATCACGTATTGAGAATCTTTCAAGAGTTATTTTTATCTTGTTTAAAATTAGCTAATTGTTTATCTCCAACTGATTCTCGATAGAATCATATCACCCACAAACATATCCAGATAATATCTGTCCGCTGGATAGGAATATTATTTGAACTCGTTACCAACAACATTGGAGAAATAATTATAAGAAGAAATATCCCTTGGAGGAGATATACCTGGAGATAAGATCTAATATAGAATACTTTACCCCGTTGTTTGCGTCGATTTGCATATCTGAAGTCCTCTGATCTATTTTTGACTTTCTGATATATCGTATATGATAGTCTCGTTCACCATATAAGTATCAAAGCGTAGATGAGCGTTTCTCTTGGTCAGAAACTTGGAAGCATCATATAATATGCTCATAATAATATATATCCACATCACCACGCAATATCAGCTATATCATTACGCTTAACTTTCAAAGAAATCAAAAATCGTAGCGTAGCATATAAAAATATTATAAATCCAGAATCTTGTAATAAATTAAACATATTTTCAGACAAATCAGACTATAAAATATCAAGCTATACACACCGTCCCGCATAATACCATTCACCAAAGTATATCAATAAACACGATATTAATTGGTCGATTTTTCAATGTAGCTAGGTTTGTAAGGTCATATGTAGCATATGTGAAAAATCCAAAAAGTGCTCATAGGACTCAAGCATGTATCCACGAATTTTTAGCCACTCAAGGATAAATCGCAAATATCATCAATCCAATTATAAATAATGAATAGAATATGAGTGCTGCTTTCCAATTAACTTCTGGTGCAAGAAAATCAGAAAGATATTTTTTATAAAGACCTTTAGCAATGAGTCATAACCAAACAATATCAATTCCAAAAAACACTAAACTAATCAATATATAACTTAGAATATGTGAAAGATTAATCATAGAAATGTGCGTCATAAATAAAAAACTTAAACTAATTTGGGAGATTCATTAATCTTTATTCAATTTTCTTCAAATTACTATTGAAAACAAGCTTTCTGACTAGCATTAGTACAAAAATTATATATACACACCTCCTTGCCAAAAAAGTGAACCGCACTAAGGGTGCTGTTTTTTTATTCTAATAAAAGGGAAAAAGAATCAATGATAAATCAATTTAAAGACGTAAAAGTAAACATAAAAGCCTGAATTACTGTAGCACTTATAAGTGTACCAATAGCAATATCACTTGCAATAGTAGGTGGAGCTACACCGATGATGGGTCTATTGTCATGAGCTTGGTCCTGAGTACTTGCTGCTATATTTTGTAGTTCTCGTCATAATGCTTACGGACCAGCAGGTTCATTAGCAGGTATTCTTCTTCCGATCACCGTTGGATATTGAGTTATATTCTTACCACTACTAGCGATGGTAGCTTGAGTATTTATTCTTCTATTTGGAGTCTTAAAACTTACCAAATACCTTACGTTGATTCCAGGATCATCCTTGCAATGATTTTTGCTATGAATTTGATTGATTATTTGAATTGAACAGATTCCTGCTTTATTATGATTAAATCTTGATTATTCATTACTCGAAGTAGCACAAAATATCTCTGAAACAAACTTCTTAGCTCTATGAATATTTTTGTTAACGCTATTAATACTCAATATATGTAGAAAATATCTTCCTCAAGTACCAGGAGCAATTGTTGTCACCTTATTATGAGTAGTAATTGGAAAATATACCGCACAAGCAAATGGAATCGACTTAGAACTTCTCATGGACCAATATACAGATGTAGCATTCACTTTATTTGCATGATTTGAACGACAGACATATCTAGATGCTCTCAAGAATATTGAAACCTTAAAAGTAATGATCGTAGCTTGAATTGGTGTTGGAGTCATTGCTTTACTAGAAACATTAATTTCTGCTAAAATAGCTATGAAGGAAACCCGTGTTTCATACGATCCACAGCGTGAAGTATATGGACTTTGACTGACTAATATCATTACTGGACTTGTATGATGAATCCCTGTAAGTGCTCTTGTCCCTAGAACCAATGTAAATATTGCATCAGGAGCAACAACAAAACTCTCATGATTATTGATTGGACTATTTACGGGGATTTTCTCTGCATTTTTCTTTTCTAATGCACTCCAATTTTTACCTTTTGCGGTTGTAGCATGAATCCTTGTGGATATTGCACTCGGAATGATAAATCTATCATTTTATCACAAACTTCGAAAATTAGAAAAAACATCAATATGAGTAGTACTGCTTGTTTGACTCATATCATATCTTTGGGATCCGATGTTGTGAATATTAATTGGAACAGTGATTTCTTTACTTGTTATCGTAAGGAGGGCTTTAGATTCTGATCTCATAGTAAATATCTTTCGCGACTGACATCATGTGCAAAAAACACAATTATCAGAATATAAACAATTTGAAAAAGAATGAGATCTTCTTGTAATTAAATTAGAATGAGAACTAAATTACCTCACCATAGAATCTCATAAAGAAGCCATGGAATCTATTCAGTTAGCACATACTATAGTTTTATGATTTGGGTATACGTCTGTTATTGATCTTGATGCGCAAGAAGAATTAGAACATCTTATCATAAAACGATTACATACTGATAAAGAAGTCTACATTACCTGACTTAGAGAACAGAATCTTAAAATCATGGAACACGGATCTGTGTATAAACAACTAGCAGATTCAGAACATATATATGACAGTAAATCAGCCTTGCTTGAGAAGATATTGGGGTAATCCAATCATTCACACCTATCTTATTCTTCACCAGACTCAAACGCATATTCACACAAGAACGATAACTCAAACTCCCCGTCCAAATACTGCTACTGTAATATCCAACACTTCACTTCATCTAAATATCAAGAAAAAGGC
>CALLPO010000091.1 GCA_938015605.1 uncultured Candidatus Altimarinota bacterium
AAATGCTATCACTCTGTTAAAACCAGGCTGAGAGCTTATATATTCTACTTGTACCATTTCCCCTGAAGAAAATGAGTGATTAGTCCATTTTATACTTTCAATGTTTACAGATATTGAATTAGTAGATATTACAGGTAATAAGATATTTAAAAGTCTTGAAACTAAAAGAGGTTTAAAATTCTTTTGAAAAAATCCATATAGAAAAGAAATAGTAAATACTCTTAGAATATTACCAACTCCTGAATATGAAGGTTTCTATGTAGCTAAATTTATTAAAAAAATTGTTTAAAAGATGAACAAAAAAGATAAAATAAAGTTATTTACAAGTACTCTATTTGAACTCTATCCAGATGCATTAACAGAGCTTGTATATGAAAATGAGTTCCAACTACTGATTGCTATTCTAATGTCTGCTCAAACTACTGATAAGCAAGTAAATAAAGTAAATAGAAACTTTTTTCATTATTTGAAAAAACCTCAAGATTGAATAGATATGTGAGTAGATGAAATCAAAGACTTTATTGATTCTATTTCTTTTTTTAATAATAAGGCAGAAAATATTTATAAAACTTGTATACTTCTCAAAAATGAATATAAAAATATTGTCCCTCATGATGTGGATGAGTTACAGAAACTCCCATGAGTATGAGTAAAAACTGCAAAAGTATTCTTATCAGTAACAGATAATGCCCCATTTCTGTGAGTGGATACTCATGTTCATAGGGTACTCAATAGAGTATGATTTGTAACTACAAAAACTCCACTTCAAACTGATAAAATAGCTGATAATATCTTCTCAAAAGGTGATTTAGCTATGATTCATAATACACTTATTCTTTTTGGTAGATATAATTGCAATGCTAGAAAACCCAACTGTGAAACTTGTAAACTTCAAGAGGTATGTAGATATTATAAGAATTTAAAAAGAAACTAAGAAGTTAGTTTCTTTTTATTTATTTAGGATCTTTTCTATAATTGTTCTTATAAGAGTTTTAATTTTTTGAGAAAAATTATTAATTTCATTATCTGATTTTGTTTCTTGAGATGTAACTGTCCATTGATTAGTATTGCCTCATGTATGGTCTATATCTGCTCACATAATTTAATTTATTTAAAATGTAATAATTAATCTTTTATATTGTTTTTATTAAATTTGAGAATTTTAAGTACTTTTGAAAGAATATTTTTTCAAATACTTTTTATATTTCAATAATTTTGAAAAGCTGACTTTTTAATATCTGTTCTTTCACTATTCTGAATTAAAAATGAATGATCCATTGGTCAAAGCATAATATTTGTATAAGTAATAATAAATGTATTATATATTTTTATTATACTTTGTCAATCTAGTTGCTAAACTTAAATAGTAATACATCTCAATCTTGGACAATATATTCTTTTCCTTCAAGTCAGACTTTCCCCTCTTCTTTTGCTTTTGCCCAACCTCAGCAATCTACTAAATCTTTCCAGTTAACCCTATCAGCCTTGATAAATCATTTTTCAAAATCAGTATGAATTACTCAGGCAGCTTGTGGAGCAGTACTTCCTTTTTTAACTGTCCATGCTCTTACTTCTTGAACCCCTGCAGTAAAATAATATTCAAGTCATAAAGCATCATAACTTGCTTTAATAAGATCATCTAATCACGTTGATTTAAGTCACATATCAGCCATGAATTCTTTTTTTTCCTCTAAACTCATATCAAGCATATCTTCTTCTAATTTAGCTGAAATTGACACTACTCTAGTATTTGGATTTGTAATTCAGAGGAGTGTTTTTAGATTAGTTTCTGGTTCTTCCATCATTTCTTCATCTACATTACAAGCATAGACAAATTTTTTGTTTGTTAGTAAATGCATGTCATCTAGAATTTCTTTTTCATCCTCATTAATCTCCATATCATTTACAAGGACTCATTTATTTAACTCAGCTAAAACTTTATTATATGTATCTAGTACTATTTGAAATTTTTTATCTGATTTTGCTTTTCTTCAGTCTGAGTTTATTCTTTTTTCAACAGTATCAATATCAGCCATAATAAGTTCTGCATTGATTACCTCAATATCGTCTTTTGGGTCAACTTTTCAGTTAACATGAATAATGTCATCATTTTCAAATATTCTTACTACTTGAAGAATAGCATCAGCATTCCTAATATTAGCTAAAAATTTATTTCAAAGACCTTCCCCTTTACTTGCTCATTTAACAATACCAGCAATATCAATAAACTCACAGTTTGCAGGAATAATTTTTTCAGCACTAACTGCATCAGAAATTTTTTGAAGTCTATCATCATTTACATTAACTATACCAGTGTTTGGTTCTATAGTACAAAATGGGAAGTTTTGTGCATCTGCACCATAATTTTTTGTAAGTGCATTAAAAAGAGTAGATTTACCTACATTTGGAAGTCATACGATTCAAATTTGCATAGAGTTTTATTATTAATTAATTTTGCTAGATTATAAAAATATATTTCTTAATTGCAAAATATTATCATACTGTATGGCTTATTTTTCTACTACTCCTAGCAAGAGTAGTTTTAATTTCTTCAGAAGGTCTATTCTCACTTCCATTTGTTAGATTGAAATCTATGAAAAATTTTGGTTTATATTCTTTATTTTTTAATAATTTTTTTACCAAGTAGTTAGGCATAAATGTATAAAAGTAATCTAAGTCTATTCAATTAACTTCTATTGGTACTTGTTGACAAGAGATTTTCTCTCTTGTTTTCATGTTAGACATGTAATCATATTCATTTCATAAAATATCATTAATTTCATCAAACATCAATCATGCTGAGTGGGTGTTTTTTTTCTCAATTACACACATATAATCTTGTTTATTTGTAAGATTATCTATGTTTATAATTCTCACTCCAATTCCCACTACTGATTCTAAAATATAATGTTGATTATTTTTTATATCACTAGTTTGAAGATTATCTGGTAGCTCTTCTCATTTTCAGATATATACACAGGTATGCTTCCAAAAACCACTAATTACAGCATTTGATATATATCAGTCAGATCTTGTAAATATTATGTCTCAAGGTTTTGCTACTTCTTTATAGGAGTCTATATTTTCCTGATTTATAAGTCACTCTGTTCTACTAGTAGTTCTTTGTTCAATTCATGAAATAATGAAATTTATTATGAGATTAGGCATATAAGAAATTCATACAACTGTTGCAATGAGTCAATTTTGAATACTAGAAGTTTTATATATAAGATCTGATACTTTAAGTTTATTATCTGATAAAAAAGTCTCTAGCATATATTTTATATCTAAAGTATTTATTTGTGTATCTTTTGATTCTATAGAGTTCAACTTGATTTTTGTAAATAATATATTTAAAAATATAATATATATTAGTCAAATAGCAAGTTATTTATATGTATATTATTTAATCGTAGTTGCAGAAATACTATCTACAGTAATTAAATTTTGATAATTTGTTATTTGATCTGTAGTAAAAAATAGTCATGTCTTAGTCTTTCACTTTGCTTGCTTATATCCTTGCATTCATAAATCATCAGTGAGTAAATAGTTGGCTTTATTTACTGTTGATATAAAATAATCCTTTTTAGAATTAGGAATATACATATGTCATATCATGAGTCATGAATTTGAATTTTTATCAAGGGCATATTCAAATAACTCTATATTCTCTTGAATATAGTTATCAAATCATGTAAGATTCAGTATTCAAAGATGTGAATCTATGTTCCCTTCTCAGTGACCTGGAAAGTGTTTGAAGTATAATCTTACTCATGTTTTTTGAGAAGCTACAGTAAATGCATCTACTAGCTTTTTATATTTATCTTTATGTTTAGAAAAACTCCTTGAATAGTTACTAATAACAGGATTTCATCTATTCAGATCTAAAACTAATCAATAAGTATTTATTCATTTGTTTTTTAATCATTGAAGCCTAATAAGAGCAACTTTATTTAAGAAATAAATCTTCTCCTCATCTGTTGTAAATGTATCATAATGTTTTCATACTTTCTCCATACTAGGATAGTATCCACTATTATATGGGAAAATAGTTCTAATTTTTTTATCAATATCAGAAGACGTAAATAGCTTTTCAACATCATCCTTACTGCTGTAATCAACATATCTATTTATCCATCATCATTCTTGATCAATAAAGATAAGAATGTCTTTATTAAGAGTTGTAATCTTGTTTGTAATAGATTTAATATCTATTTGTGTTAAATCTCAAGATTTTTTAAATAAAAACACACTTCAATTTTCTATAATATTTTTTTTGTATTTATTTATAACTAAATCATGGTTTCAGTTTCTGGTAAACTTTAATATTAACGTAGTATGTTGTTTAATTCTATTTTGTTCTTTAATTGCTTTTTTGTTTAATACTTTGTAAGTAGTATATTTTGCATCAAGAGAATCTTCTATATATGTAATAAGCTCCAATTTATTAACATCTGTAGTTTTAATCTTTTTTTGTGATGTAATATCTTTAAAAAGCTTATAAAATTCGGTTTGTTTCTGAAAACTTCTAGAATCTATCTTTGAATAAATATTGATGAGTTTTGCATTAATTGAGACATACTCTTCTGAGTAATTTGCAAAGATTCTCATATTAGAAACAAATACTGAAAAAAATACTACTATTAATAGTAATATTTTTTTGGTATATAAATTTGAATTAAACATTTTTAAGCATAGCTTCTAATTTTTCTTCTAATTTCTTTAACTTATCTTCCGCTTGAGCTTTCTTTTCCATTTCAGCTCTTACTATATTCTCAGGAGCTCTATCTACAAATGTTCAGTTAAGAAGTTTTTTATCAAGAATTGCAATATATTCTTTTGTATTTAAAATGTTGTCTTTTAATTTAGCTGACTCTTTTTCAATATCAAGAGCATTTGCTGTATCAACATATACTTCAACTCATAGCTTAACTACTGCATATGCTAAATTTATGTCTGTTTCTTTTTTATCTACTAATTCAATAGTTTCAGCTTTTACTATTCATCAAATTAAATCAAGTACTCAAGAAAGAAAATCTGCATTTTTGTTTTTAGCATAGATTTTCACTCAAACATTTTTATTTGGCATTATAGAATTTTCTGCTCTAAGATTTCTAATTTCTTTAATAATGGCAATCATTAAATCTTTTTCTTTTTCCACTGTTTCATTTCTCTCAATATTAACATTTCCCCATTCAGCTGTAATTAAATCTCCTTCGAAACCTAATTTTGTAAAAATTTCAGCACTTACAAATGGTATATATGGATGCCATAGTTTTAGAAGTTTGTTTAGAGTATAAACAATTACTTCATTTCCAAACTCTGAGTTAGCAAGTTTGAACTCTTCAATGTAATAATCACAGAATTCATTTTTGGTAAAGATTTGTAATTCTTGACCAGCTTCTGAGAAATTGTAATCCTCCATTCCTTTAGTTACAAGGTCTGCTAGATATTTAAGCTTTGATAGAATCCATTTTTCATGAAGTTCTAATTTGTCATAATTTTTTAATAAAACTTCTTCTAGTTTGCTTGAATCTTTTTGTGTTGATGAATCAACTTTTGTATATACAAATCTAGAAGCATTCCATAATTTATTAATAAAAATTTTATTGTTTACAACATTAGCTTCATCAAATTTAAGATCATTCCCTGGAGTATTTCAAATACTTAAAGTAAGTCTTAATGCATCAGTTCAATGTAATTCAATCATATCGAGTGGGTCTATTCAATTTCCTAGTGATTTAGACATTTTTCTTCATTGAGCATCTTTAACAAGACCGTGAAGATAGATTGTTTTAAAAGGTGTTTCTCCAGTGAATTCATATCAGAATAATAGCATTCTAATTACCCAGAAGAAAATAATATCATGACCTGTTTCAAGAACTGCAGCAGGGTAAAATTCTTTCATAAGTTCAGATTCTTCACCTCACCACATATCATTATCCAGTGCAGCAAAAGGCCATAATCAAGAGCTAAACCAAGTATCAAGAGCATCGGTATCTCTTGTTAATTTAATACCTTCTCAAGCTTGAATTTGTGCTTCTTCTTCAGTCTCTGCACAAAACATATCTCAAGCTTCATTGTACCAAACAGGAATTTGATGCCCCCATAAAAGTTGTCTAGATATACACCAATCTCTTAGATTATAAATCCAGTCTTCAAATATTTTATTAAATCTTTGAGGAACAATATTAAAGTCTTTTTTCTTATAACCTCAAATCACTTTTTTTACTAATGGTTCAATCTTAACAAACCATTGTGTTGAAATAATTGTTTCAATTTTAGCTCATGATCTTTCTGAATAACCAACCTTAGAAACATGATCTTCTACTTTAATTAAGTTTCCTTTAGCTTTAAGAAGTTCAACTATATTTTCTCTAGCAGTTTTGTAATCTTGTCATGCAAAAATTCAAGCTACTTCAGTCATTTTACCATCTTTACCAATAACTACGTTATCAAGTGGCAATTCATGTCTTTTTGCCATTTGAAAATCATTAGCATCATGAGCAGGTGTAATTTTAACAGCACCACTACCAAAATCCATATCAACTTCTTCATCAGCAATTAATTCTATCTCTTTATTAACTATTGGAAGAATAAGTTTTTTCTTTCTTTTAATGAGTTTTTTATATCTTTTATCAGCTGGATGAACTGCTACAGCTACATCTCAAAGAAGAGTTTCTGGTCTTGTTGTAGCAATAACTATTTCATTATCACTTCAACTACAAAAATATGTAATATAGTACATTTTCCCTTCTTCTTCTTTATGAATAACTTCTTGATCTGAAACAACAGTTTCAAGTATTGGATCATAATTAACCATATATTCACCCTTATAAATAAGGTCTTTGTTATATAAATCAACAAAGGCTTTATTTACTCTTTTATTCATTGAAGGTTCAAATGTGAATTTTTCTTTAGACCAATCACAACTTGTTCACATTTTTCTAAATTGATCCTGGATTATTCAACCATATTTATCATTCCAATCCCAACATTCCTTAAGAAAATCCTCTCTAGACATTGTATGTTTAGATTTACCTTCTTTAGCTAATTTTTGTTCAACTTTTACTTGAGTAGATATTCATGCATGATCTGTACCTGGAAGTAGTAGAGTTTTATCTCATTTCATCCTGTGATATCTTGTCATGATATCTTCTAGAGTTAACATAACTGAATGACCAATATGTAGATTTGAGGTTACATTTGGTGGTGGCATAGGAATATAAAATTGTTCACCTGTTGTGCTTTCTGTTGGTTTGAAACTTCAGTTCTTTTCCCAACCTGAATACAACCTATCTTCAAAGTCTTTTGGGTTATATTTTTTTGGGTATTCATTTTGTTCAGTCATTTTTTGAATGTAATTAATATAAATAAATCTTTTTTTAACTTATATTAATTGACTCGTACATTAGAATAATATGTTGTCATATTATATTTTGTTTATTAAAAAAAGTAATCTTTGTCTAGTATATAGACAAAGATTACTTTGTAAAAAATTTTTTAAATTTTTTATTTAGCTACATTGTTTAGAACAACAGCAGCGTCTGCAAATTTAGTAGCATACATACCTGCAACAGCAAAAATTACTGTCCAGTGTACAATTTGACTCATTGGTTTCCCATCAACACAGAAATCAAAAATTCTTTCTTGTAGATTTCTATTTTTTAACCTTTTTCTTTCTTGTTTTTTCTTTCCCATGGTTATATGGTTAGATATATAAATGCCTTACTTGACAATTATATATTAACATATATATAGGATGTGTGTCAAAAAAAAGAGCTTTCTATTTTAAAATACTCATTTATATAACTTAACAACTACTTTTTATAATATATTTTTTCTCCTGTTGATACAACTCATTCAAGTATATTTTCTAGTTTAATAATATCATAGTCATCTATTTCAGGAGCTTTAATTTGTTCTCTGACTATTATTGTTCAATCTTCTTTAACTTCTTGAATTATTCAAACCAATTCAGTTCAAGTCTTAACTTCTTCTTTTTTATCATAGATTGGATTTAACACATTACTCATTCTTTCTACTCTTGAAGCAATAGTTTTGAAATCCACTTTTCATGGAAGGTTAAAACTAGGAGCAAGTACTTCATCATGATAGCCAAAAAGGCTCACACTATCAAATTCATATTTTGCTGCAAAGTCTAGCAGTAATTGAAAATCTTCTTCTGTTTCTCCAGGAAATCATGCTATGAAATTTGTATGAAAGAAAGCATTTGGAAATTTTTCTTTTATATAATCAAGAAGTTTAAATATATGTTTTTCATCATAAAATCTCCCCATATTTTTTAAAACTGCTGGAGAAATATGTTGAAAAGGCATATCAAAATATGGAAGCATTTTTGTAAGTTTACTAAGTCTATCAAGATGAGTAAAACTAAGTACATCTGGGTACATATAAAATAATCTATACACAAAATCTCATTCAATCTTATCAATCTCTTCTAGTAATTCTAAAAGCTGAGGTTTATTATACATATCAACTCAATATCTTGTTGTATCTTGAGAAATAATTTCTATTTCTTTTATTCAAGATTTTACCATAATTTTGACTTCTTCAAGTATATCTTCTATAGTTCTTGATTTTTGTTTTCCTCTAATTTTTGGAATAATACAAAAACTACATGTGTTATTACATCCTTCAGCTATTTTTAAATATTCATGTCAAAGTGGAGCATTAAAAAATGCTCTTACATTTTCACTTCCCCATACAAAAGCTTTTGATTCTCATCTATCTCCATGAAGTGAATCAAGATACTTTTTTAATTTTTCTTGTTTCAACTTTCCTACTCATCTTTGAAGTTTTTTAAGTTTTTCATTTCAAAGTAACATTGAAGCAACTTCTTTAGTATCTTCATGAGGAGTTATACAGTGAAGATTCTTAAGATTTTTTACAAAATTATCATCTTTCACTGGAACATAACATCCAATAATAATAAGCTTTTTTCATAAATCATCATAATACTGAATAGTTGATTCAGCCTCATTTCTTGAACTTGATAAAAAACCACAAGTATTAATAAGTAAATATTCTACTTCTTTAGTTTCAGGATCTGGGAAAAAATTAATTTCTGTTGTATCTCAGCATTTAAGTATCTCTCAAACTGTATATTCTAAATCTACTAGATTTTTTGTACAACCAAGGTTTATGGCTGAAAAATTTAATTGTTCCATTTTGATTTCTATTAATAAAAAAATATGAGCAATTTGTACTCATATTTTTTTAAATGTAAAGATGAATAGAGTATTTTTTATATTAAGTTAGTTTTTGATCTTTTTACTGGTCTTACAGGGAACCTTGCTTGAATAATTTTTCTATCAATAAATCAATAAATTTTCTCCATGGAAATATTAGAATCTGATTGTAAATTTACAACATAATCTACAAAATTTTTGAAAACATCATCATTAATTAAATTTTGAAGCCTTATCAATTCAGTTGAATTATTAGATTTAATTGATTTATCTAATAGTGTTTCAAATTCTTTTTTTAATTCTTCTTGCTTATAATTAAATCATAATTTATTAAGTCAACCACTTAAGTCAAATAGGTTAATAGCTTCACTAAAAACATCAGTAACAATTTTCTCTCAATTTCCTCACATTAATTCAAAAACACTTGCTGTATCAAAGCATTTTTTACAAGCAGATTCAATTTGAATACGGATATTATTTTGTGCTGCAACCATTAGTTCTTTACCTTTTTGAGAAGATTTGTTAAAAGCATCTGAATCACTTCATAATTCTAATCATTCTCTTTGATAAAATCTTTTTCATATCATTCAAGCAAAATTATCTGCTACCACTCTTTTCATAAATTTTAATATATCAGTTAATAATTTTTATTTATTTCTTAGCTTTAAGTATACATGATTTTCAATCAAACAATTAATTGATAGGTATTCAAATAAATCCTTATCTTTAGTAATAACTAAATTCTTAAATTGTACTTCATAAGATTCCTCAACAAAAAATGAACAATTAATTTTATTAAATTCATCATCCCAGAGATGAACATAATTTCTTTCTCTGAAAACTTTATAAGTATTACTTTCTCATTGAAGATCTCCTAAAAATTTTATTCAATTTAATTGAAAGCATTTATCATATTGATAATTTGTTTGAAAAAGTTGTTCAAAGACATTATTTGTTATTGTTTTAATGTCATCAAATAATGCTACTTCTTGATTATTTAGTAAATTTGAACTTACCATATTTTAAAACATAAAAAAAATACTATATATATAGTAAATATTTATAGTATTTTGTCAATATTAATCTTCTTGATACTCCCCTTGCATATTTTTTTCAATCTGAACAAATTTTTGATTATTCTTTTGAAACATGAGTTCAGTATTCCCAATTGGTCAGTTTCTGTTTTTTCTTATAAGAATATCTGTAATTCATTTTCTGTCAGTGAATTCATCATAGTACTCTTCCCTGTATATCATCATAATAATATCAGCATCTTGCTCAATAGAACCTGATTCTCTTAAATCAGACATTATTGGTCTTTTGTCTGGCCTAGATTCAAGTGTTCTAGATAGTTGTGAAAGTGCAATAATAGGGACTTCTAATTCTCTGGCTAGTTGTTTAATTCAACGAGAGATTTCAGATACTTCTTGTACCCTGTTCATTGAATTACCATTTGTCATAAGTTGTAGGTAGTCAATGATGATCATATCTAATCAACTTTCTATTTTTAGTCTCCTACATTTAGATTTGAGATCATTTAGATTTCATCCAGCAGTATCATCAATATAGATATTTGAACCTGATAACATCTCCATAGCTTCACCAATTTTAGCAAATTCTGAATCATGGAGTTCTCATTTAGCTAGTTTCCATGAATTAATCTCCATAGCACTGGCTATCATTCTATCTGTTAGTTGTTCTTTTGACATCTCCAGTGAAAATATTGCTACATTCTTTCATTGGAATCACACATTTTGTGCAATATTAAGAGCAAGAGCAGTTTTTCACATTGATGGACGAGCTGCTAGAATAACCATATCTCATCATTTAAGACCTGTAAGTTTATCATCTAATCAACTGAAACCAATTTGAGTTCTATGATCTTTAACAAGCTCTGGATTTTCATGAACTTCAGCAAACTCTTCATATCTTCCAGTAAGTATTTCATTAATATGAACTAACTTATTTCTTATAAAGGTTTGAGTTACTTCAAAGATTGCCTTTTCGGATTTTTCTAAAAGTTCAGGTAAATCTTTGTTCTCATCATATCAGTAAGAGATAATTTCATTCCCTGCTTTTAAAAGCTTTCTTAGAACTGCTTTATTTTTAACTATTTGAGCATACTCATAGATATTTGATGTTGTTGGAACTATTTCAGTTAACTCTGTTAGATATACTATTCATCAAATCTTATCTAATATATTCTGATCATCTAGCTTTTCTTTAACAGTAATAAGATCAATAGGCTTATTGAGTCTATAAAGTTCAGCCATTATTTCAAAAATATCTTTGTTTGATTCATTATAAAAATCCTCTCATACGAGCATATCTCAGATTGTAATGAAACAATCTTTATCTATTAGTAGGCTTCAAAGAACAGATTGTTCAGCTTCCAGAGAATGTGGTGGGATTTTTAACATTAGTTGTAGTTAATTATTGTAGTTAATTTATGCATAAAGAAAAAAAAGTAAAATATAATCTTACTCTTTTAAACATAAAAATATATTGTCAATAAAATGTTAAGAATTTTCTGAAAGACTTCTTTCTTCCAATCTCTTAATTCTTCATTTTATTTCATCATTGTATGGCTGCATTTCTAATATCTTTTCATATGCAATAATTGCTTCTTCATCTTTATTAATTTGATCAAGTGAAAAAGCTTGTAACTGTAGTTTTTCTATATCCCTAGGTTTGTCTTTAAGATATTTTAGAGCATATTTTATTGTTCATTCATAATCTTCAACTTCATACATTAAATCTGAAAGTATATCTATGATACCTGGATCATTTGTTTTTTTATCTAAAGCTTCTTTATAGACTCTAATGGAATCCTTATATTTTTTTTGTAAAGCAAGTACAAAACCCAATTTCTTAAGAAGATCAAAGTCTTCTTTTTGATTTTCTATAAGCTCCCTATATATATATTCAGATTTAGTATACTCTCACTCTTTGTTATAAATATTAGCTAATTCAAGATTTAAATGTTTATGAAATTTATCTAAAGCAAGTCATTCTATAATTAAATTTTTTGCTTTTTCATAATCTCATTTTTCATAATAAATAGCCTCTTTTCTCAGAATTTCAACTATTTTCATTTTATCTTCTAATAGTACTTTATTATCTTTATTTTTCTTGTAATTATCATCATTTTCTCATACATTAATATGTTGAGAGTCTTGAAGTTGTTCTGTTCTTGTTTTAGATGTTTCAACTTGCTTTCTCTTCCCTTTTCATAGAAAAGTTCTAATTGAATAGATTGAATAATAAATAGCATATCATAATGATAATAATAGAATTATTATTTCAATTCTTAAAAAGAAAGTATTCTCCATCTAGATATTTTGATAATATAAAATTTTGTTGTAGTTATTTTATTCTTTTATTTATTTTGTCAAAAGTTTGTAATCTATTAGTATATAAATACTATAGAATATATATTACTAAATATAATGTTTATGATACAAGTGCTAATTGAATTGTTATTCTTCAGATGATTAACTATCCATAGATGGAATAACTTTCCAAGAATTGAGAATATATCTATACTTGATAATGCAGGTTTTATTATCCACATTGCTTTATTCCTAGCTCATATTGAAGAAAAAAATTGAAGCAAAATTGATAGAGAATTTTTAATTAAAAGAGTATTATTTAGTGTATTTTCTAAACTGGCATTATCAGACATAAATTCATGAACACTTAGATATATAAATAAAATTGACTCAGAAATTTTTTCAAATCTTCAAGATAAAGTATTTAAGAATATTTTTAAACTTGATTGACCAGATTTTATTAAAGAAGACATGCAAAAAATATTAAAAGACACATCACATAAGTTGGAATTACAAATAATTGATGCAGCTAGGAATTACTCAGGACTTCAAGAGTGTATTATAAATTCAAAAGTTTTTCCAGATGTATATGATATACCTACTAAGGAGATACAGCTAGAACTTACTCTCTTAAAAAAGGATTTAGTAAGTCTTGAAATATTAATGGATAGTGATAAATATAAAACATATCTTTCTCAAATAAGGAGATTATCTCATTCACAAAGATGGCCATGAGAACAAAGGAAATATAATATATCAGTAATGGCTCATTTGTATATTGTAACATTCTTTGCGTATATTATTTGAAGTTTTGAAATTGAGAAATGAAAAGACTATAATATGTTAGACTTCTTATTAAAATGAATTTATCATGATATACCAGAAGTTATTACGTGAGATGTTATTACACCCACTAAAAATGCTATTGTTTGATTTAAAAAAGCATTAGAAAAAGTTGAAGAAAAAATGATGGATGATTTCTTTTTTGTTTATGTGGATCGTGAATATGAAAAAACAGTAAAACATTATATGTTAGATCCATTTACATCTGAACAGTGAAAATATGTAAAACAATGAGATATTTTCTCAATGGTATTTGAATCTAAAATTGAAGTAACACATGATAATGAAAAGTTTAAAGCTATATTTAATGATATGCTTGATATATGAAAGAGATTTAATACTGTATCTTCAAAATACATAGTAGATAACTGTGTTGATTGATTCTGAAAAACAAATTTTAATACACTTCTTAAATAATAAAATACTAGTATATGAATATTGAAGCATGAAAACTTATAAATAAAGAGACAGAAAAGAAAAAACTCTCAGACAAAGAAAAGACTTTTGAACTAAAGAAGAATATTGATTTTAATCTAAAAAAAGAAAAATTAAGTAAATCTGAACAAACAGAAAAACACCTCGATAATTTAAAAGATTTACTTAATGATTGAAAACTTGATTCTACAACTTCACAATTAATTAATGAAGTCACACAATCATGAAAGATTTCCCAAGAGCAAATTCAAGAGATTTTTGATAAAATTGATGAAATTGAGAATAATGAAGCTGCAAATAAATATTTACCAGAAGAAGCTAGGATTACAAAAGAAGAATATAAAAAAGCACTTACAGATGATATATATAGAGTCCAGGTACTTACTAAAATTTGAGCAGCATTAACAATTTTAGCGCAACATGTCAATCCAAATTCATGACTCTGACTAAATCTTTTTACAGGATTTATGGCTGTATTGGATAAAAACCTTATACTTATTCAAGAAAA
>CALLPO010000092.1 GCA_938015605.1 uncultured Candidatus Altimarinota bacterium
TATATTCGTGATTGGGTACATTGAAGTAATGTATCATCTTCAAATGTTTGGACTGAAATACAAGCTCTTGACCAATATGGTGTTAATAAAGCCTTAAAAGCAAAAGCAAGCACAGATTATACATTATGATGAGCTACATGAAAGTGGGAATATGTTACAGATTGAGCTACTACAGGTTATTGGTTTTGAAAAACAAATATTAATTCATATAACCATGTTAAAGTTGATTTATGAGAGGTTTATGATATTGCAGAAGTAAAAATATGGCATTATCAGGATTGACGTACTTTTAAGAAAACAAAGACAGAAATTTCAGTTGATGGTATTAATTGGAATGTATTATTTGATAGTAAGGTAGATGGAACATATCCTGAAGTTAAGTGATGAAACTGAAGAGCTCATAATGTTGATTGAAAAGAGAAAAAAAGTTCTACAGTAGATATGGATCTAAAAGATTGAGGAATTAGGTATATTAGAGATTGGGCAAATTGAAGTAATAGAAATAAAAATTCTCATTGGGTAGAGATTCAAGCAATATGAAAAACAACAGGTTTAAATATAGCAAGGTGAAAAAAAGTCACATCTAAAAATAACAATGAATATGAAACTCGTCCTTATTCAAGAACAACAGATTGAATTTTAGCCTGAGGATTGTATGCTGAGGGACTTTCAGGTTCTCAATATTTACAAGTAGACCTGTGAGGTAATTATAACCTTTCTGAAGTGAATATATGGCATTACTATCCAGATGGATGAACAGGGAGAATATATAAAGATACTAAAACAGAAGTGTCTGCAGATGGAGTTAACTGGACAGTACTTTTTGATAGTGCTATAAGTTGAACATATGTTGAACCTAAAGATTGAAGTGGAAGAAGCTATAAAATAGTAGAAGAAAAAGTAGTTGATAAAAAAGTTATAGAAGAAAAAGTAGTGACTGAAAAAGAGGCTGAAAATACAGCTATTAAAAAAGACGATGTAAAAGAAGAAGTAGAAGAAAAGTCTTCTGAGTATAAAATTCTTCTTAAATGAATGATAGATTCAAAAAAAATAGATTTTATAAATAATCAAAAAGAACAAGATAATAAAATTAATATCTCTAATAAAAATCTTGAAAAAGAAGCACTTGAAAAAATTGCTAATTCTGTTGATTTAGAAAATGTTGCTATTGAAATTAATGCTTTTGAAAGTGATTGAGTAGAAATTAATTCATCAGATTACATTTTTGATGGAACATGAAGTATAGATATGCAAATTGTAAAACCAATTCAATCTTGAGAGTTTATTGGTGATAGGAGTTATGATGAAAATTGAAAATTATTAGATGAAACAAGAATAAACTCATCAGGTGAAGATTTAGAAGCTATTGAATGAAAAAGACTTCCAGAAAATTTCACTGATAGTGATCTATATAATTTTTGAGAAGTAGATCAAGATAGTGAAGTAGAAAGTCATACTGAGGGGGTAAAAATTTCTAATGTAGATGAAGAAGAAGAATTTATTGAAGGAGAGGAAATATTTCTAGACTGAGCAAATCATTGAGTAAAAATTAATAGTATTTGAGAGGAAGAATTAAAAAATTTAAAATTTAGTGAATACTCAACATGAGCACTAGAGGGTGAAAATAATATAACAGTTATTTGAGATAATGGTGAAGAAATCATTTTAACTCAGGAGGATTTTATTGAATCAAAAAGTGTCATTGAAAAACTCTGAGACATTAAACATACTGATGAACTTATAATTGATTGAGCTGAAAAGTGAGTAGAGATAAATTCTATTTGAGATAAACAAGAAGGAGATTCTCTTGAATTTATTGACTGAGATAATTTGGAACCACCATTATTACATGAGGTGTGAAACCCTTGAGAGGCAGAAAATATAAATTCAGATGAACTCGTGTCATCAGATGTAGTTGATAGTTTACCAGAAGATTTTATTTTAGAAACAGAATTTTTTGTTGAATGAGCTAAAAAACCTGAATGAGTAGAAATTAATAGTTTTGCAGATGAGGAACCATCTGATGAGGAGAGAATGATAATCCCTGATTTTTCAGAAGAAACATTAGACGTATTAACATGATCAGTACTCTGAGATGAAACAATTGTAGATATTACTGATGAAGATGCTAAATTTTTGGAAGAAAAACTTTCATGACTTGATGAGGATGTTGAAGTTGTTACTGAAATTGAAGAATTTGATGATACAGAACTTAAAGCCTCTCTTGATTGAGAAAAAAACTCATGAATTGAAATTAATAATATTGATGAAGAAGATATTTTTACAATAGAGCTTACTGATGAAGAAGAAGCAGAACTAGATGAACTCTATTCTGATTCAGAATTAGTTGAGTGAACAATCTGACTTGATTCAGAAATTTTTGATGAAACTTCAATTATTGATCAAGAGGAAGAATGAAATGGTATAGAAATTAATAGTTTTTCAGAAGAAGAAAGTGAAAATGAGTTTATTGAAGAAGAGCTCACTTCGCAACAAAAGGAAGAACTTGAAAAAGCATTTCCTTCTACTGAACAAGATTGAGTTGAAGTGGTTAAATTTGATGAATGGAGTGATGATTATAATGCTGATACTACAGAATCATCAGATTCAACAATATCAGAACTTGATAATATTAATCATTGATGAATAGAAATTAATAGTTTCTGAGATGATGAAGCTACAGAAATAGCAAACGTAGAAGAAACAGAAGGAGACTTAGAAAAAATTATAATAGATGAGGAAAAAATAAAAGCTCAAGCAGAAGAAATTTATATTTCAGATGCAGATATAACAGAACAGGAGTTAGGTCTTTCTGCAGAAGAACTTTGAGATGATAGATGAGAAGATGAAATTATCTTTGATGAACCAGTTGTTCTTGATAACATAGAATGAGCAGAGGTTAGTGAGGAAGAGTGAAGTAGTATTTGAATCCAGAATACATATTACTGTGATGTGTATGTTGGTGAATATTGTAACTATAGATTCTACAAGTCACGGAGGTATAAAAAAGTAAATCCAAACTCAAGTATTTCTTATGTTTGAGCTAGTAAGAGGTATATTTATGTGTACTGAAAAAAAATCTGAAAGAATAAAATTACTTGGTATGACTCACGTAATAAATCAGCAGTCACAGTTCATGTTAATGTTAAACCTTTTCCAAAGCCTTTTTACAAGACTTATTATTTAACAAAATGAAAAGATTTCACACTAAATCTTAGTAATGCAAACAGGTATAGTTATTCATATTCTACAGGGTGAAGAAATATTATTTCAGCTTATGCAGGTTCTAATAGTATCACTTTAAAAAATCATAATACCTGAGTTGCATGGATTCATATTAGAACTAATTGAAGACATGTAGGTACTATCAGGGCAATAGTAAATGTTCCAAGATATTATGTTACTATTAAATCATGAGAAAACTATGTTCATAATTTATCATGGGCAAATTGACATAAATATACAACCAGTAATAGTAAAATAGCAAATGTAGCTGTTGGGAGGAGTCATTTTTCAGTTATATGAAAAACAACCGGAACTACATATATTGCAGTAAGAGATTACCGGGGAAATCATAAGTTTAACTTAACGGTAATTGTAACCCCACCTCCAATGGTTACAAAAACTATAATAGCATGACAAGTCTATACTCACAGTGTAAAACGGCCAGCAAGTTATAAATACTCCTTTTCTAATTCAAAATTAGCAGACCTACGTACTGGAAGTAAGTATAATTATTACTTATATACAAAATCAGCATGAACACTTTATACTAAAGTAGTAGATAGACGGGATAGGCACCAATATACATTAAAGCTTATAATTAAACCTGTTCCAATTGTAAGTGCTAGCACATATGCTGGAGAAACATATATAAAACCATTAACAAATGCACGGTCACATAAATACGCTGTATCTGATAGTAATATTGCATATGTTAGGTCAGATCGTTCACAATTTAGAGTGATTACAAAAAAAGCATGAGTTGTTTATACTACGGTTAATAATTATTTAGGGTATCCTCAATATATATTAAAACTCACTGTTAAAAACCCACCAAAACCAAAAGAATATACGATTAATATTGGTGAGAAAAAACGGTTAAATTTTTATTTTGCAAATAAGCAAGATTATAGAATTTATAGAACCAGTTCTAATTGATGAAATGCACATGCACGGAATAAGAATGGTTATATACAATTATATTGACAAATATATGGGAAAGCACAATACAAGATATACTGAAAATATCACTTGTATACTTTGAATGTGAACATTATTCCAAAAGTGGAAACAGTGAATGTAGATATTTATAATACAAAAAAGGTTTGTCATTACACATGAAGAAATACAGATTTTACTACAAAAAACGGTTCAAATATTGCTGTTAGTAGATATAGCAAATGATTATGTTTTGAATGAAAAAAAGCGTGAAAAACAAGTGTATATGTTAAAGATAGGTGATTTAATATCAAAACGTTTAATATAAATATTAAAGCAATTCCTGTACCTAAAACATATCATGTGACTGTTTGAGATTGAAAATATACAAACTTGTATGTTCCAACTCAAAATGGTCAGATTTACTATTTTTCTCAAGCATCAAAAGGTTGATATGTTTGAGCATGGCAGTATTGAAACAGGGTAAGTATAAAAGGAAGTAAACATTGAAAGACAACACTAAAGGTGTATGATAGAACTCACTGATTACACTATTATACTATAGAAATAAATATTGCACCAAAGCCACCAATAGTAATAGCAAAAGAGGTATATGAAACAAAATCTATCTGGATAAGTCATAAGTATGTAAGTAGCGGTAATACTTCTCAATCTAATTCTTGAATTAGTTATTCTAAAAATTACCGGTGAATAAGAGCATATGGGGAAAAGGCATGAACAACAAATCTTTACATCAAGGATTCGACTTGAGCAGTCACACATATCTACAAAATAAAAGTAATAAAAAAACCTGATGCAAAGATATATAATCACACTATAACAGCTGGGTATAGTAAAAATATTGTTCTACCAGAAGATATAGAATCATATAAAGTTTTCACAACAAATGGAGGCCTATTATATAAAAATGAACTTCCTTACTCAAGAAATGTAGTAAATATAAAAGCTCATAGAGTATGAGAAATGAAAGTTCATGTTCAGCAGTATGTATGATGACATTACTGGGAAAAATATACTATTAATATTTCAATAGTACCAATTTATAAAAACTATACTCTTACTGTTTGAGATAGAATTTCAACATGGTATAATGACAACTATTCTTTTGATGCAGGTTGAGTTGCAACTCTTCATCACGGGAAAAATAGTTGAACAAAAATGGTTTGAGTAAAATCTGGGAAAGCTACATGGTATATTTATAAATATGAAAGATCTGGTAAAGTTTTGAGAACTGTGTACAACATTACTGTAAAACCTCAACCAAAAATAATAAACCAAACCTGTACTACAACAGTATGAAACACTTGTAGTCTCTTTACTCCAAATAGTTGACACAAATATTCAACAGATGTTTCTCTTGGGTATTATGATATTGACTCATATAAAGATAGACTCAAAGTGAGTTCTGATAGAACTGGAACATTTACTTTCTATCTACAAGCAGAACATTGAAATTACTATACCCATAAATTCACTACCAAATTTACACCCAAAGCAGCAAAGGTTGTTGAGTGTGAAATAATGGTATGAGGAATATGTGACCTATGATCACTTAGATCAATTAACAGGGGGCATGAATTTACTTATACAAAAGCAGGATTAACAAGTGTTAATTATGCAAGAAAAACATATTCACAAAAAGATTTAACCAAAAACAGAGAGGACAGTTCTGGAAATGATTATAGAAATGTAGATGACTATCAAAGGTACCTTATTAATTATTCAATTGAATGAGAAAAAGCCTGAAAAACATCTATTTATATGTATGATGAGTGAGACCATTTACTTACAATTAATTTAACTATTCATCCAAAAGTTGAATTTAAGTTTGAAGATAGAACGCTTTCTACATTCCAACTAAAAAGAGTTTCTACTAAAATTCTGTCAGGATGATGAGACTATAACCACATTAAAACACTCAAAACAAACTGAGATGATTCAATCTATAAACTAGACTACTTGTATGTGGATTCTGACAAGGATAAAACCTGAAAATATCTCCCAACATGAGAAGTGAAGCTAGAGGAGGAAGAAGCAGGAAATTATAACGTAGAAATTACAGACAAATTTTGACAAAGAAAAGATATATCTTTAACAGTTAAAGATACAGTTCTCATGTTGTCAGACTACGAAGTTAATATGTCATGATATGATAGTTTTCTTGTTCATATCCGTCAATCATATGGAGACATTAAAGTACCCAATATGAATGATGATAAAGTATCAGCTAATCTTGTTGAATTAAGTGATGGTTCTCAAGCAATTGAAATCAAGATGAAAAAACCTTGAAGGTCAATAGTTACAGTTGTAGATGAAAATCCACATTTTACGCAATCAACAGATTGAAGTAAACCAGAAAGTAAAGCAATTAAAACTATAAGTGTATTCTCTCATGAGAGATACAAAGAGATTGAAGTAGATGAAGTAATTGAAGAAGAAGTAGCTGAACTTACATGAGTAAGATATATAAGAGACTGGTTACACTGAAGTAATTTAACTACTACAAATGTATGGACAGAAATTCAAGCTCTTGATGCAAGTTGAAACAATAAAGCTCTTTGAGCAACAGTAACAACTGATTATACTTTAGCACCAACTTGAATACCAGCAAATGTAACTGATTGAAAAACTTCAGGTAATCGGTTCTGAAAATCAAGTGCTAATTCTTATAACAATGTTACTGTAGACCTATGAGATAATTTTGATATCCAAAC
>CALLPO010000093.1 GCA_938015605.1 uncultured Candidatus Altimarinota bacterium
ATTTATATTAATTTTAATACTCAAAATTCTATTAAAAAAAAGAGAAAAAACAAGTGTTTTTTCTTTTATAAATAGACAATACCCTAGAATGTTTTATAGCTTTTCTGCATTATTTCTTGTCCTCACAATATTGAGAGTATCTATTTTGTCACTAGGATTAGAATATGTCATTCAAAATAAACCTAGAGTCCTTCCAATTACTGAATTTTCAAAGTAAATAATCCTAAGAGTTTTTGCTCTTATTATATTTGATGTAGCTTGGATTCTAGATTGTCAATCATTCATGAGTTATTATTATTTTTTAAATACAAAATAATAATAACATATAATTTAGCTAAATACAATTCTCTACACCTCTTTCATAGAAAGCTGAATCTTTCCTTTTTCTTTATCAATTCAAGTAATTTTCACTTTTACAGTATCTCAAACAGAAACTATTTCATTAGGATCACTTACAAATTTGTCAGCAAGCTGAGAAACATGAACAAGTCAGTCGTTTTTTAAACCAATATCCACAAAAGCTCAAAATGCTACTACATTTCTTACTGTTCAATTAAGAATACTTCATACATCAATATCTGACATTTCTACTTTTTTACTTGCCTTTTTATGAGCAGAATTCACTCTTGGGTCTTTTCAGAGATTAACATAAGCCTCTCTCACAAAATCTAGAGTAGTTTGAGTATATTCTCACTTAATATCATCAGGAACCTCTCAAATATTAGAAATAGTATTTTCTATAACATATTTAGCAAAGCTGTATTGTTCAGGATGAATATCTGTATTATCTAATTCTTCACTACTCTCAGGAATTCTTAAAAATCAAACTGCTTGCTCATATACTTTAGGTGACATTACTTTCTTTAATTCAACTCTATTTTTGTATGGTCTCTTAGCATAAATCTTTTTAGCCACAGTTTTAGTAATTCAAGAAATATGTTGTAAGACATAAATTGAACTCGTATTTACATTAATTCATACTTCATTTACAGTATCTTCAACTACATAACCAAGTTTTTCTTCTAATTTTTTTTCTGGCATATCATGTTGATACATTCAAACACCAATACTACCAACAGGTACTTTAACAAGCTCTGATAATGGATCAATAAATCTTCTTCAAATAGAAATAGTTCATCTATCAGTTAAGTCCAAATCTTTAAATTCTTCTTGAGCAATTTTACTAGCTGAATACACAGAAGCTCAACTCTCATTCACTATATAGATGTTTGATAATAGATTTGATAATCACATTATTCCTGCAATCTTTTGAACAAGCTCAACTGTTTCATTTGAAGCAGTACCATTTCAAACAACTACAGCTTCAATAGAATGTTTTTTAATAATTGTAACAATCTTTTTTACAGCATCTGTTTCTTGATGTAAAAATATTTTAGAGAATTCAATAGGATTAGCCCCTTCATCAAGTACACACATTTTACAACCTGTTCTATAGGCTGGATCAAAAACTAATACTTTTTTTCAATATTCAGGTTTTGTCATTAGAAGTGCTCACAGATTAGTTTGAAAAGCAAGTATTGCATCATCTTCTCAGAGTTCAGATAATTCTCACATAACTTCATTTTCAACTGATTTGTAGAGAGTTTTGTATCACATTGTAATTGCCTCTAAATAGATTTTTCAGACAGCCGTCTTCATATCATTATCAAAGTTTCACACAAATTCCTCTTCTAATCTTTCAGCTACTAACTTAGTAGATAGTATTTTTAATTTTTCTCCTCTGTTTAGAGCCAGTACCTGATATGGTTTAATTCTAGAAATAGTAATTTGGAAATCTGAATAAATTTCAAATTTATGAACATCTTTTCTAATATTTTCAGGCAATTTAGCAATCATCTTTTCACCCTTAATTTTTGAAACTACCATTGATTTTTTCTGTAAATATCCTCTTAGATAATCTCTAATTTCTGAATCAGCAACTATTTCAGCTGCTATAATTTCTTTTGATCATTCCACAATCTCAGTTTCAGTATTTTTTTCTAATAATTCTTTATAATCTGAAGTATTTTTGAATTCTTGACCTTCTTTAATGTAGTCAGCAATAACTTGAAAACCTTTTTCAATAGCAATCATTGCTTTGGTTTTCTTCTTAGATTTATATGGTTTATAAATATCTTCAACTTCTTTAAGGGTGATAGCTTTTACTATATTCGCAAGTAACTCTGGAGTCAGTTTACCCATTTCATCAATAGTATTTATTGCTGTATTTTTTAATTTCCAGATTTTTTCTTGTTTTGCTCTGAGCTCAACAATATCTCTAATCACATTTTCATCTAAATCTCCTGTTGCTTCTTTCCTATAACGAGCAATAAAAGGTGTAGTAGAACCTTCTGCTATCAAATCTAAAACTGTCTTAGTTTGAAAATCTCTCAAACCTAATTCTTTAGAAACAGAATCTATAAAATTTGGTTCAGCAATTACACTTGAGCTCACAAATTTAGCTTCTTTAATTTCTTCTTCAATGTTTTCTTCTGACATATGTAATTTTGCAAAAAAATAAAACCTCTAGTAATTCAATACAAGAGATTATAGAAAATTTTAGAATATTTACTAATTTATTATCTGTGTAAAATAGTTATTTTCAAACGATTCACTTGATCTTTGTAACTACTCATCAAATTATACTTCAGCTTTTTCTCTTCTTTTTACTTTTAAGAGGTTGAGTGTATACAACTTTATTATTTATTCATTCAAATACTTTTTTCTTATGATCTTTTATGATTCCAAAAATCTTATAAGGGTTTGGAACAAAATGAAATGTCCTTACTTCATCTTTTTGTTGTTCTATAATAAGGTTACCGTAACCAATAATGTTTGACCAAAATCAATGAGAAAATGCATCAATTTTCATAATCCTATATGCATCAATTGATTCAATATCATCTTTCATAATTAATGAACAACTAATAATAAGAATCTGCTCATTTGTAATAATAATAAGTGTATGATAATATTCTATAATATTAAGAATTAGCTTAATAAAAGCATAATTCAATAAAGAAAATATAACAATAAATGAACCATAATGAACAAAAGAATCTAGTGCTCAATCTAGATTAGATAAATATTTTATGTATACAAAATAAAGAAAAAATGCAACAAATATTAGAAATACAAAACGAAACATTTTAATAAGCAGCAAAATAAAGTGCCTTTTTATAATTATGACATTATTTTCCTTCTCATCATAATACATACTTTTTTTCATATTTTATATTTTTAAGAATGTAATGATTAAGTATGCTCACATACTTACAAAAATAAGAAATAATACAAAAATTATATATAACAAAAAGTGACAATTATCTTTCAAACAATCTATCCCTGTGCTTTCAATATGTCTATCATTCAATAATTTTAACCTCTTCAAAATAACAAGATAGACTCCTATCATTAAAACCACATACACTATTGCTAGAATTATATTCATAGAACATATATTTATTGTTCAAATATTTTATTACTTTTAACCTCATTAGTATAGTGATTTTTACTAAAAAATCAATGACTTAATAAAATCATATTTAATTTATTTGACTTTTTGTATATTTGTACTAAATTATATTTATCTATATAGTTGTAAATAAATTCCCGCAACTAGCTTTATAGATATATTAATTTTTAATTGGGGAAAAATAACAAGATAAAAGGAGTTATAAATGAGTAATACAAATACAACTGTATTTACTGACAGTATTTGGCTATTAACCTTACCAGATATTATGCTATTGATAATAAAACATCCAGAGGTTGCTCATAAGGCAATTTGGGCCGATAAATGTTCAAAAGCTATTGATCTTTCAAAAGATGCAAGAGACTTACCTCTCTTAGAGAATAGACTTGAAATTGCATTAGATGAACTATCAGAAGTAATTAATTGGATAGACCATAATCCACAGGAAGGAGCATATAATGGCAAAACCAGTTAAGGGTTCAGTTAAAGAGAAACGAAAAAAAAAGAAACAAAAGAAAGGTAAAAAATAACTTTCAACATTACATCAAATCTTCACATCTAATTAAATATTTATGAAGACAAAAAAGGAGTTAAGAGCTTTATATAAAACTCTTAATAATTAATAACTAAGCTGTTGGATATCCAACAGCTTTTATGTTGATAGTTTTATGTTGACAATTAATTATAATTATGTATATTGTATTAGTTAATTCCATTGGGGAAATTAACTTATACTTGTGTTAGTTCACGAACCAAGTGTCGAAATAAATAGTGAACCTTATGTACAGGAGTACTAATTAATGACTAAACCGACTATTAGAATTATTGAAGAAGTAAGATTTTCACAAAAACCTGGCGCTCAAAAAGGCACAATGGTTGCCGTTAAACGTCTTATATATAAACGACAATAACTCTTAATACTGGTAATATATAAACCTCTTTTTTAGAGGTTTATTTACTATTCAATTTTCTACTTTCTAGCACACAAACTCAAAATGTGCTAAAAAGTTTTGACAGGGTGAAAAAAAGTGATAATATATCTGCAATCATAGAAATATGAGCAAACATATATTAAAAAACTAACTAAAACAAACATGGCAAAAATTATATGAATTGATTTAGGTACTACTAACTCTTGTGTGGCCTTTATGGAAGGTTGAGAAGCAAAAGTTATCCCTAATGCTGAAGGAAATAGAACGACTCCTTCTATTGTAGCG
>CALLPO010000094.1 GCA_938015605.1 uncultured Candidatus Altimarinota bacterium
TCATAAAGAACTATTTCTTTTCTCAAATTTGTCATCATATGTTCATACCATCTGAGCAATACTTTGCTTTATCTCTAAGTCATACTTTTTTGCAAATTCAAAATCTCTTTCATCATGAGCAGGGACAGCCATAACAGCTCATGTTCAATAATTTCAAAGAACATAATCTCAAATCCATAGAGGGACTTCCTCATTGTTAAAAGGGTTAATTACATAACTTCATGTAAAAACTCAAGTTTTCTCTTTGTTATCAGCTGTTCTATCTTGGTCAGATTGCCCATTTGCTTTTTCAATATAAGCATCACATTCTGCTTTATTCTCTGATGTTATAAATTTTTCAACTTCACTATGATCAGGAGCTAAAACAGCATATGTCATTCCAAAAACTGTATCAATTCTTGTTGTGTATACTGAAATCTCTACATCTGCATTATCAGATTTTTTCATTGAAAATTCACATCCCTCACTTTTCCCAATCCAGTTTCTCTGCATATCTTTAATCCCTTCTGGCCAGTCTAATTTATCAACATCACTTAAAAGTCTATCAGCATATTTAGTGATGGCTAACACCCATTGTCTAATTTTTTTCTTTTCTACTTTTGAACCACATCTTTCACACGTAAAATCATTAAGTACTTCCTCATTTGCAAGACCAGTTTTACAACTTGGACAATAGTTTATTGGTAGGTCTTGTTCATAAGCCAAACCTTTTTCAAAAAGCTTTAAGAATATCCATTGAGTCCATTTGTAATAAGCAGGATCTGTTGTATCAATTTCTCTATCCCAATCATAACTAAAACCGAGTGCTTTAATTTGCTTAGTAAAATTAGCAATATTAGCATCTGTAGTAATTCTTGGATGAGTTCATGTTTTGATAGCATAGTTTTCTGCAGGAAGTCAAAAAGCATCCCATCACATTGGATGAAGTACATTAAATCCTTTTGCAGTTTTGTATCTTGCAACTATATCATTAGCTGTCATTCCTTCTGGATGACCTACATGAAGACCTGCTCCACTTGGATACGGGAACATGTCTAGTGTATAAAACTTAGGTTTAGAAAAATCATTTTCAACTTTAAAAGTCTTATTTTCTTCCCAATATTTTTGCCATTTTGGTTCTATTTCTTTGTGATTGTACATTCTATGTAGTTATTTGTAATAATTTCCTTTTACTATAAGAAAAAAAGCTAGAAATTCTAGCTTTTTTTTTATTATTTTATTTTTTGTAATATTGTTTCCAGAATCTCTTCATAAAACTCTGTATCATACATCTCCAAACATCTATACAGATTCTTAATCTTTGCTTCAATCATCATCCTCATAGCATTCTCTTTTCACATTCATCTACTTCTCAGATAAAAGAGTTTTTCATCAGAGATTTTTTCCATTTTACAAGAGTGACTAGCTTCTACATCATTAGTTTCAACAAGCAAAGTTGGAATTCCTGATATTTTCCCTGAGTCTCAAAGAAATATATTTTCTTCATCAAGTCTTCATTTTACTTCTTGTAGTGCTGAGTTTATTTTCAAAATTCAATCAAGTTTTACTTCTCCATTTTCTCAAGCAAAAGACAGAATATCTGTATAGTTCTGGGTATTATTAATGGCTAATTCTCAAGTAATAGTTGATTCTATTTTATTGTTTTCAGCATAAATTAGACTTTTTACAATCACTTTGGAACCTTCTTTTTCAGACAAGAAATGTTTATTAAAAACTCACTGTTCACTAAAGAAAGAAAAATATTCAAGAGTCGTGTTTTCTCAAACATGAATTTTTTCTAGAGTTTCTCAATCATCAAAAATAGCAACTGTAAGATTATCTCAAATAGTAATTTCTTTTGCTCAGTTTTCATCTACTTTATAGAATCAGCTTTTTGTAATGTTCATTTTTGTGTTTTTTATTTGTAATATAAACTTTTATAACTCACCTCTGAATCTCCTCTCTTTGACAATAGAGGAGGGCTGCATAACATCGTGCCTCTTTCTCTTAGATAAGAGAAAGAATTCAAGATTGAGTTATTAAAAGTTTATTTCTTAAAATTACTTTTAAAATCTCTTAATTTAGTTAAATCTAGTTTTGGCTTTTTCTCTTCTCCAAAATTAAAACTACTTCCACAACCACACCTTCACTTTACCTCTTCTCCCTTATAAATATATCTCACTTTTTCTTTCCCTGTATGATCTGCTATTACGACCCTTGTAATAGTACAGTTTTCTAGTTTTTCGTTATCTCTCTTATCAATGAATATCCTCATTCATTCATTTTTCTCTAATTCCTCAACACTTTCATCAATCTCAAAATCATCAACTATATTTACTTTCATCCCACTACAACCTGCATCATAAAAGAACACCTTTATTTTCTCAGCATTTCTCTCACCAAAGTATTTCAGAGTATTTTTATCTAGTTTTAGATTTGACATGTATATTTCTTAATGTATATTACTTTCATCTTTAAATGGAGGAAAGATAATGAAAAAATTTCGTAAGCTTTCGATACTTGATTTTATGAACATCGTTTCAATAACAATAACAAGCTTTGTATATGTTAGCGTATTATTTCAAGTAAATGTCTGTATATTAGTTCCATACATTTTGGCAACTGTTTATATTACAGGCTTACAGACCTGAAGAGGTCTTTTTTCTTGTTTAATTTATATCCCCCCCTCCATCTCCATAGCAATCAACACATTCAT
>CALLPO010000095.1 GCA_938015605.1 uncultured Candidatus Altimarinota bacterium
AGGAACTCCTTTTTATAGATCACTTCAAAAGATGGTTAAAGTATGAGCTTTACCAAATTCTTCATATTATTTAAATTCGAATAAAGAAATTTCTGCATATACTTTTTATAAATTAGCTGAGAAAATCTATGATATCAACCTTATTCAAGCTTCACAAATCTATTCTTTAAAAAAGAGAGCTGTAGTTCAAAGTGATATAAATTCCCTCAATAAAATTTTTGATGTTAAGGTTAAAAGTTATAATGAGGAATTACCAAAAGTTAATTTAAGTAACTCTAAGTTACTAGAACAAAAAAAAGAAATCTTTGAGGATGTACAAAAAACTCTCCTAAAATCACATTATGATAGAGATCTTTTAGATGAAATTAAATTAATAGAGGCAGCTACTATATGATTAACTAAATGAACAGATGATCAGTTCACTACTTATTTTCCTCCAACAGAAAACAAATCTTTCATGGAAACGCTTGATTGAAAATTTGAATGAATTTGAAGTTACGTTGAAATGCTAGAGCCTTGAGTTTTAAAAATTGTAACACCTATAGCATGATCTCCATCAGAAAAAGCTTGATTAAAAGGTTGAGATCAAATTACACATGCTGATTGAAAAGAAATTACTATCAATACAAGTATTTGAGAAGCAATTTCTTGGGTTAAATGACCAAAATGAACTTCTGTTGAACTTACTGTTTTAAGGTGAACAAAAGTTTTAAAAATCTCTGTAATTAGAGATACAATCATTATTAAAAATGTTGAACATGAAAGTATAAATTCAACTACTTATTACATCAAACTTGTTTCATTTGGTGAATGAATTTCTTCAGAGTTTAATGATGCATTGACTGCAATGAAGAAACAAAAAACTACAAAAAAAGTTATTATTGATCTTAGAAATAATCCAGGAGGTTACCTTTATGAAGTAAGTGATATGTTAAGTCATTTTGTCCCAGAGAAAGAAGAGACTGTTGTAGTTAAATATTTGGACTGAGATAAAAACTATTACTCAAAATGATATACAAAAGTTGATTTCAGTAAATACAGAATTGTTATTCTCCAAAATGGTTGATCAGCCTCAGCATCTGAAATAATGGCAGGTACTATAAAAGACTATCTACCTAATACTACTATCATTGGAGAGCAATCTTATTGAAAATGATCAGTACAAACAATTAAAAAGTATCAAGATTGATCAAGTCTTAAATATACTATTGCTAAGTGGTTTACTGGTAAAACAGTTACCTGAATTGACTGAGTATGAATTCCTGTTGATATAGAATTAGAATTTGATTTTGAAGAATATAAGAATTCTAAATTTGATAATCAACTACAAAAAGCTAAAAGTGTTAGATAGATTTTATTCAAGTATATTATCAATAATGATAAACTTGAAAAATCGTCAAAAATCCTTATAATAAAGTGTAAAACCTATTCTTTATACATAAATATATATTATGAAGATATTTTCAAATTTTGACACTAAGCTTGATGTTAAATCTTTTAAGAAGAAAATTAAACAATATTGAGACTGAAATGTTTTATTGGTAAAAAGACATCCACTTTTTCTTTATAAGGCATTTATAAATGCTATATTAGCTCTAGTTCTTTTTGGAGTATATGCATCAGTTCTTTATACTCAATATAGTGACAATTTAATTTATTTTTATATTTTTCTTTTTCTTCATCTTTTTTGAATTACTATCTGGTTAGTTGTATTATTTAAAAAAATTGTTTCTCATCTTTGGAATTACGTTGAGTTTGTTAGATGTAAAGCTGACCTTGATAAAATTGATATCTGACAGTTTTGATTCTTTTTAAAGTTTTCTTTTATATTATTTATCTATCAACTTTTAATTAGCTTGATAGATGTAATCTGAATTTATTTTACAAGAGCTGAATGAATATCTAACTTTTGATTATGAGCATCTCTTATTATACTTAACTTACTTTTCTTTTTTCTCATAATAAAGATCATCTACAGATTTATAGATTTTGAGATGGATTTTATGATTGTAACTAAAGATGAAATTGAATCTTTTGATCAAGCCTGAATATTTAGAAGGAAAATTGTATCTATGGATTTGGCAAAATTTCGCTCAATTACTACTGAAAAAAAATGATTTATAAGAAGTGTATTTAATTTTGGTTCACTTATTGTACTATCAGAATGAGATAGTAACCATAATTGAGAAATACGTTTTAATTATATTCATAGATTGGGTGCTTTAAAAGAAGCTATTCTAAAACTAATTTATAAAAATAAAGCTTCATGAAAAAAATGAAAAAATTTATAGCAAAATACACAATTATTATTTGAGTATTACTATCATTATTTTTACCAACACAAACATATTCTGATTTTTGAGTCAACCCAAAATTGGAAAATATTTTTAATAATTTTATAGTTAAAGTTGAATTAAAACTTTCTAAAAAAGATGAAGTTGTTTTCTTAAAAAGTCTTAATAAAAAAATTAATATAATATTAAGCAAAGACTGAATATCTTCTGCTAAAGCAGATTTGCTTTCAGATCTTTTATTGCTAATAAATGAAAAATTATTTGAATTATATAATAATGAAGCATTTCAAGAATCAAATCAAATACTTTTAGAAAGAAATATTTTAAAAAATCTAAGAAATAAATTAAACTCATTCAATAAAACACCTCTTTATTCATATATAGATAGCAATGTAGATATTGATATTATTCATGTGTCTAATGATGATGAATTCATTGAAGGAGGTAAGATAAAAAAGATTTCTTATACAAATTATTTCTCTGTTAATTGATCAAACTATTCATTTTTCTTGAAAAAAAAGTGAAAATTTTTATTCCTAGAAAACCAAGAGATACATTTTGTTGAAGACAGCCAAAAATATGAAAAAATACCCTACTCTCAGTCATCTAATTATGTTAAAGATATTATCTGAACAAAAAAAATGTATTTAAGTGATTGATGAAAATACTATTCATATAACTTTTCTAACTATATATATTTTAGTGATGCGTATTGATTTTATGTTAATGATTTAGAAAAGAAATGAGTCAAATTAAATAATATTCTTTTATATATATGAGATGATAAATCATACAAATTTATAACTGATTATACTAAAGTTGATTTAATTAGTCCAAGCATTATCTACTGAGTAACTGATAAACAAAATTTTTTACATCATCTTGTTAATGATAAATTGCATCTTTGATGAAATACAGACAGTGATTTTATAAAGCTTAAAAATGAAGTTAAGAAGTTAACTCGTAAAAAAACTGATGAAGAAAAGATTGAAATTCTCTATAATTGGGTTTTAGATTCACTAAAATATACTCAAGAAATTAACATTGATGATAAAAAAATCTTTTCATGAGTTTTGAGTTACAAGAACAGTGAGGGAGTCTGTGAAGGATACGTTAAACTCCTATCATATGCACTAATGTAC
>CALLPO010000096.1 GCA_938015605.1 uncultured Candidatus Altimarinota bacterium
CTATTTATCTCATCAGCGAGTATAAAGTTAGCAAATACAGGACCTTTTCTCACTTCAAACTTTTTTGCTTCTGGATCATATATCTTGGCCCCGATCAAATCAGATGGCAACAAATCAGGAGTAAACTGGATACGACTAAAACTGAGAGAAAGCACCTGAGCAAAAGTATTTACTGTGAGCGTCTTGGCTAAACCTGGAGCTCCCTCCAAGAGTATATGTCATTCACAAAGTAGAGATATAAGTATATCTCTCAGGAGGTCATCCTGACCTACGATTATTTTTTGTACTTCCGCTAATACTTCTTGCAGTTTCTTTTGCTCTATTGACATATAGAAATCAGTTTAAAAATTGATATAAAAAATTATATCTATCTCCAAAAAAAAACCAAGTAAGAAGAAATTGACAATTTTTATTTAACTTTCTTTAAACAATTATTTGACATTTATTAAATTAATCTATAATGCATAAATATATATACAAAATAACTAAAAATTATGTTTAAAGCAGATGCAAAAAAATGAGCTGGATTATCTGAGACAAGAGAAACTGATGATATCCCAGTAGAAGATATACAGCCTACCGAAACACCAGATGAAGAAATAATCGAAAAAATTGTTACAAATACAAAACAAGATTTTTGGTCAAGACTTATGAGAGCATTTAAATGAGATAAAACAAAAGATAACCCTACAAAACAAAGTGCATCTAAAAAAAGCCTTAATATAACAGAAGATAATAGTGCAAGTCAAACTATTACTTTATGGGGGGAAGAGATACAAGTACCTATCGATGAATTATGAAATGTTGTATTTCCTGAAGCATTTATACAAAAAAACAATGCTAGAAAATCAGACATGGCCCTTGGCAGAAAGCAAGAAAATTTCGATAAGGCAAAAAAGGAATTAGAAACAATCAATTCATCTATAGTAGAATTTCAGAACAAAAGAAAGGAATTACAAGATGAATTAAATGAATTAAAAAAAGCACCAGAACCACAAATAAAAAGTTTACATTTTTCATTTCTCAGTTCAGAAAAAATAAGTGCAACTGCTCAAGAACTAAAAGACATATCAGATTCAATGGTCAAGTATGCTCTAGTTAAGGCAGAACAAGAAAAAATACAAGGAAAAATAGATGAAATAGATGCTACACTTTTATGAACATCAGAAGTTTGATGAAAACATAATGAGGAATGACTCAAAATGAAAAAAGAAACAGCCGAGATAAAAAAATGGGAAATGAAAAAAAATCTAGGTAGAGAACAAAATTATAGAGCTGCTCAAAGAATTATTTCTCAAGCAACTGGTGGAATAGATGCATACGAAAATGAAAAAATTGATTACGAAGAGAAAAAAATATATGCAGAAAAACTACAACAAAATATACAAATTGTTTCAGATTTTATAGAAAAATGAGATAAATGAACTATGGAACAACTGGCAGAGGTAAATGCAATTGCTCAAAATATAAACTTTTCATGAGATACAAGTAATCCTATAGGGTTAAAGGATCTCAATGGAATGCTAGCAAGAGAAGAAGAAAGAATAACTAAAGAAATACAGGCATATGATACAAGAGAGTTGCAGTTAAGTGAAGCTCATAAAGCAATAGATATATATAACTATTTTGAATTACAAGATAATATCTTAGAGGCTAAATGAGAGATTCAAAAAGCTGAAGAAAATTATTCAAATGTAGAAGATGAAAATCAAGATGATATAATCGGCCCAAAAGAAAAAAGACTCTGAATAAAACTTAATAGAGTATGAGGATTACTTGAATTAAAAAGAAAAAAGAAATCGATAAAAACTCAAATAGAAGATATAAAAATACAAAAAATATCTCTATGACAAAGTTTAAGATGAACTATATCTACTTTATGAGAAATTGAAACAATCATAATTCTTGGGAATGATGTTGATATTGTAGACATAAACGAACCAACAACACGTGAATATCTAATATCAAAATGAATAGAAAGACTTAGCATCCCTACAGCCAGAAAAATAGTAGATGAAGTAAAATCACAAAAAAAATCAATAAATAAACGTATTGATGCATACAACGATAAATTAACAAACTTAGAAAGAAACTTAAAAGCAATTGAACAAAGTATTTCAACTCAACTCAAAGATAGGTCAGAAATAAGAACTGCAAACGAGGAAATAAAAATAATTAAAGAAGAATGAAAAGCTAAAATAGAAGCTGCTGATGAAATTAGACAAAATAAAACACAAAAATTACATGTTTTAGAATCAAGTCTTACAGATAATACAAAAAAACTAGAAGAAAAATATAAGGTATCAATAAAACAATTGCTATCTCAAGAAATAGATCTTTCAGAAGAAAACTCTGTAGGAACAGACATATTAGAAGGAGTTCAAAAAGATCATAATGAAATATGAGTTCTAGCTGCAAAAGTATTAGATATCTCATCTTAATTTTGACTTGAAACTAAAAGTAACTAGACTCCAGCAACTTTAATTTTAAAATATAACACATATATATGGAAACATTAAGTGAATATAATCCAAAGACAGATGCAATAGAATCTGTTAATGGTGCCGTAAGCATAACTTGATCTTCAGATACAGGATACAAAATAGAAACATTAAGAGCATTAGACTGAGTAGCAGTAAAATGAATCCATATCTTAAGTGGATACGAATGAAACTTAACTATAGGTAATTAATAGAAACTAAAAAAGAAGCCATTTGGCTTCTTTTTTAGTTTATAATTTTTTTAGTTCATATTCCCTTCTACAAAATCCCAATTTACTAGATTCCAAAATGCTTCTATATACGCTGGTCTCGCATTTCTATA
>CALLPO010000097.1 GCA_938015605.1 uncultured Candidatus Altimarinota bacterium
TTATTTGAATAGCTATTACCTTAATTGCTTCATTGTTAACTTTTATACTCTGTTCTTTATTTCTACTTATTGCAGGTGGTTGAACATGAGTTGATATTGATCCTGTTACATTAGAGTTTTTGACTCAAATCAAAAACTTACCTCATTATGCTTTAATTTATTGGTCTGCATTTAGTATTATTTTCATACCATTGTTCCTCACATTAATCTGATGAATATATCTTATATTTAAAAGAAAAATGATGTGAGTAAATGTCTTTGTTATAATGTTTATATTTTGGTTAATTTCATTTAGTGTGTTCGTAACCAGTATTGTAAAAAATCATGACACCATTAAAAATGTAGTGGAAAAAATAGCAGATAAAGTTGATACAGAAGGTAATGATTTTCACATTCATATTAATTAAAAACACAGAGATGTGTTTTTTTTCTTGCATTATGTACTTTAATAAATAATATAAAACCAACCAGTCAGTCTGGTAATTTAATATATAATTATAACAATATGAAAAATGTACTAGAAATTGTTTCTTATAAACTTAATAAAGAAAGTGATGAAAATTTATTTATTGAGGCATTCCAGACTATAGAAATTGAAATTTTACCAAAGATAAAATGATTCATTTGAAGAAAATTTTTAAAAGGTGCTGACTGAGCAATGTGTGATATTGTTATGTGGGAAAGTATAGGTGATGCAAAAAATGCAATGGATGAAATTATGTCCCATGATATATGTGTTGATATGTTTTCATTAATTAATGAAAGTACTATTAAAATGAATCATTACACAATTTTAGATTGTTCATCAGTGAACCTTGATTTTAATGCTTGAGTTGTTGAAATATGAATTACAGAAATAAATAAATCGTCTGAAATCTGAGATGTTTTAGATAATGCAATAACTGTTAGAAATAATTATTTAGAAAAGTGCGAATGATATATAGCACAATTCTGTTTATTAGATGAACAATGAAAATACTGAGAAGTAGTATTTAATAAAAATGGGATTAAAGAGTCTGAAGCAATCTGTAACTGATATTTTGATGATAAGGATTGTTTAAAGTATATTTCGGACTTTAATGCTGATACTACAAAGATTACTCATTGGAATATTATTTAATATATAATGAGTTCTTAATTAAAAGAGTATTTCTTTTATTTTGCATTATTTTATTGCTTAATTACAATTAAACTAACCAGTCTACTATTTTATATAACTAATTTTATACTATGAAGAATATATACGTACTTGTAAAATTTGAATTAAATGAAGGAATCGATATAAGTGAATGGAAAGGAATGTCTGATGAAATTAATAAAGATATTGCTTGAGCTGATGGACTGCAATTTAGAGATTCAGGTGTTGATGAAAAGGGGAATGTCTATTGTATTTTAAAATGGGACTCTCTAGAACAACAAGTAACTTTTAGAGCTTTGATGGATAAACAATTTGAGGCAAATCCAGAAATAATGAAAGAATTTGGAAGAATTGTTGATATGGATACCATGACTATGGATAAAATAACTCTATTATAAAAAAACATATGAAAAAATTATACTTATTGCTAGCAATTATCGGAGCTGTTGTACCATATTATTTTGTGATTTCATTTTTTATAGAAAATGGATTTAACATTGCTCTATTTTCTCAGCAGTTGTTCTCAACATTCCCGTCTTGAAATTTTGTATCAGATTTGCTCATTTCAATAGTGGTATTTCTTATTTTCTTATCAAGAGAAATTAAAAAGTACAAAATGCCAAGCATATGGTTATTTGTATGAATATGTTGTTGTGTAGGTTTAAGTTGTGCATTACCACTTTTCTTGTATTATAGAGAGAAGAACTTAGAAACAAAATAAACATATGAATAACTCAAAGCAAAATATTATTAAAACTTCTCATGATTTATTTCTATTGAATTGATATAAGAATACCTCAATAGATAAAATTGTGGCTGAGGTCTGAATAAGTAAGTGAGCATTTTTTCATCACTTTAAAGATAAAAAATCACTTTTTTTGTGAGTAATGGATTATTTTATTAATGAATCAGCTCCTAAAAGGCTCTATGAAATATTAGAAAAAAAAGTAGCAGAAAGAGCTGATATATTTGAGATGTGCCAGATCTTACAGGATGAATTAAATCAATTTGATTTTAAATGATGATGCTTACTTGGTAATATGAGTTTGGAACTAGCAGATATTGATGAGTTCTTCAGGCAAAAAATTATAGAAATTTACAATATTTGGGAACAATGAATTATTAATCATATTCAAAGAATCCCAAACTTTTCACCAAAAAAAACACCAGAAGTTATTGCTAGATATATTATTTACTCATCAGAGTGAATCAATATGTCGACCAAAGTATATAAAGATAAGAAAAAGCACAAACAAGAAGTTGAATTGTTTCTTGAAATACTAGACCAAATGTTATAAAATTTATTTAACAAATATAAAATTATGAAAAGTTTAATAATTATAGCTAATCCAAGTAAAACAAGCTTTAGTCATGCAATGGCTGATACTTATTCTAAAAAAAGTGATGATTTTGAAATACTAGATTTGTATGATTTTAAGCAAGGATTTTTAAAATATGAATCTGTAGAAGAATTAAAAATGTGAAACGCTGATGAGATGAATAAAATAAATGAAGTTCAGAAAAAAATTACTGAGTGTGATGAATTAGTTTTCTTTTTCCCTGTATGGTGGTGATGAATCCCTGCAATTTTAAAAAACTTTTTTGATTCAAACTTATCTGCAGGATTTGCTTTTAATTTCCTAAAATGAGGAAAAGTAGAAAAACTTCTTACAGATAAAACCACTAAGATTTATTGTACTTGTGATGCTCCTGGTTTTGTATACAAGATACCTTTTTTAGTTTGAATTAATTTAAAGAAATATTTAGATAGAGCAGTACTTTGATTTTGTGGAATCCAAACTACTCATTTTCAATTAGTTTGAAGTTTGAGTAAAAAAACATCTGAACAAAGAACAGAGATTTTACAAAATATATAATTATTAAAAAAATACTATGTCTAAAAAAAATTGTACACATAAATCATTTTGGGAAATTTATAAAATTATAAATTTTAATAGAACTTTTTGTGAAGAAAAAGGGAGGGAATTTACATGTCCTGCTTGTTGAAAGAAATGTAGTCTCAAATGGAAATGATATAAAAAGATGAAGAAAAATCTATTTAAAAGATACTTTACTTATTTTTTATGGATGCTTCCTGCAATAGTTTTAATATATCTTTCAGTTACACAAGTAATGTCATACTGGTTTGCTAT
>CALLPO010000098.1 GCA_938015605.1 uncultured Candidatus Altimarinota bacterium
TAGTGGAAATTCAAAAGATGTTTTGCTTATGAGATTAGCTAAACTTGATTGATGAGTAGCAGTAATTAAAGTCTGAGCTGCTAGTGAATTAGAGATGAAAGAGAAAAAACTCAGAATTGAAGATGCCTTAAATGCTACTCAAGCTGCAGTTGAAGAATGAATAGTGGCATGAGGTTGAAGTGCTCTACTTAATGCTAGTAGAATTCTAGAATGATTAAGTTTTTGAAATTCAGATCAAGACTTAGCTGTTAAAATACTTCAAAAAGTACTTAAATACCCTGTTAAGCAAATAGCACAAAATGCTTGAAAAGATTCTAAGAAGATTGTAAAAAAGATATTAGATAATAAAAAACTCACATATTGATATAATGCTCATACTGATACATATTGTGACATGATTATTGAATGAGTCATTGATCCAAAGAAGGTATCTAGAATAGCATTAGAACAAGCAATTAGTTTATCATGAATGTTTCTTACAACCGAAGCTGCAATTACTAATAGAAAAGAGAAAAAGGATACTATTACTTTACCTTCTCTACCTAATATGTGAATGAGCTAGATGTAAGTAAAAAAATATTATTAACAACTTTTTAACATTTTTTATTATAAATCTTTGTTTGTACTAATTTTTGAAACACAAGTTATATTATAGCATAAAATCTTTTCAGTGATTTTATGCTTTTTTTGTGTAAAAAGTAGAAATACGAAGATAATGTGAAGAGAAAAAAACATTGATTAAGCTTTAATTTAAAGTAAAAAAATCATATACTAATACTTTTTTACTAAAAAAGTCTGATTATCTTTGTTTCAATGTTTAATATACGATATAATAGTTGGGTAAGTTAATAACAACAGTTAATAACTTGCTCATTAAAATGACTTGTACTTTTCGAGATGGAACTTACTTAAACCTGGTAAGACCTCCTAACAAAAACTTATTTAAGATTTATCTTAAATACAAAAATAAAAACAAAAATAGTGATAAAGAAATTGTATATCAGACTGAGTTAATAATAAACATTATTGATTGTGTCTGATATACAACGAGAAAAAACACTACAAAAAAACTAAAAATATAAGGAACTAGATTTCCTTACAAAAAATAAAAATAAAAGAGAATGGTGAATAGCTCTCAAATAACCACCCAAGAAAGGTATCAAGTCATGCAAAATATATTAGCATTAAGTTTAATAAATTTTCACAGAAGAATTAGGGTTAATTTTTCGAAACACATTCACGATGCCCCTTGGACTAACTGTATTTACAAAATGACCAGGAAGTGGCTCGAGATATACAGAAGGATGAGAACCAATATTTACCCAAATATGCTCATCTTTTTTTCTTGTCTATTTTTTTTTGTGAATATAATAAGGAGTAATAAATATATAACTAAAAAAATATGTCCCACATTCCCCTTCTTTGAGAAAAAATAAAATATTCTAGTAACATCCTTCTAATAAATCATATAAGAATGGACCCTGATGCTTTTTGAAGTTTATCATGATTTTATCAAATTCTTAAAAAGCTTTGAAAAAATGTAGAAGCTATTAATGATGAAAAAACTCCAGAAAACTTCTGATTTTTAGAACAAAATCACATAATTAATCCAGATCTAGATATAACAGCCTTTAATCCTGACTTAATTATTAGCTTTGATGCTTCAAGTTTAGACCAACTTTGAAAACAATATAGTGAAAATATAGATATATTCCAAAATACTGATTTCTTTGTTATAGATCATCATCTTTCTAATCCAGCATTTGGACAATATAACATTATAAAAACTGACTATTCAAGCACTTGTGAAATAGTGTTTGAGATTATTGAAGAGCTGAACTACTTAGAATATATGGATAATTCAATTGCTACATGTATTTTTACATGAATGATAACTGATACAAATATCTTTTACAATCAAAACACAACTCCTAACACACATAGAGTTGCTGGAGAGTTAATGAATCATTGAGCAGATTTTAGAGCTCCTATCTTTGAGTTTTATAAGAAAAAAAGCTTCAAACAATCAAAACTCTGGTGAGAAATTCTCTCAAAACTACAACAGGTAGAAAAAAACTGAAAATTAATTACATATGCCTTAGTTAATAACAAAGATTTTGAAAAAACCTGAACAACAGACGAAGACATATCTGGTCTTATAAATGAGTTCTTATCTAATATGGAAAATTCGGATGTGTGTTTTTTACTATATCCGCTTAAAGATTGACTTATTAAAGCCAGTTTTAGAAGTAAAGAAATTGATGTATCTAAAATCTGCCAAAGCTATTGAGGTTGAGGTCATAAGCTTGCAGCATGATGTAGTGTAGATAAAGATATAGATGACTTTGAAAAAGAAATATTAAAAAACTTCTAGATACAAACTTACTCATTAATAATAATAAAATGTCTGAATTTACACTTAATATTCTCAAGGTATTATTTCTAGCACTTCTTCATACACACTTGTGGCTATGATGGGCTAAAAAGGATTATATTTCTACAGTTAAAGAAAAGTTAAAATTTCCTTCAAAAAAGAGATTACTTATTCTAGTACTTCCTATTGTACTAACTATTTTATCAATAATGGTAGTTGATTATCCAGTTCCAGATAATATGTTTGCAAGAATGTCAGTTGATATTATAGCTATTTGAGTAATTATTTGGTTTAGATGGATTTTTATTCCAAAGAAAATAGAGAATGTAAACAAATAATGAAAAAATAACTCCAATAAAAGAACTAATTATAAATTTGACAAATCATTTATTTTATTTATTATTTTTTTAATAATTATAAATAACTATAATAAACATGATGAAACAAATACAATTAATAATGCTTGTTGGAGTATTCACTATTATATGAAATATAGCTTCAGCTAATCATGATAATTACTATCATAACCACAATAATAATTCAAACAATGCTTCTTGTTCTTCTTGAACATACAATGGATATTCTTATTCTCGTCTAAGTAATTGATCAAGTAGATCTGTTTCAAAGAACATTAATAATTGAAGGTCTCATGCTAAAGTTTACTGTAATAACTGAAGAATAACTGCTACTGTTACTAGTGTAAGTTGTGATTCTGGTTATTCT
>CALLPO010000099.1 GCA_938015605.1 uncultured Candidatus Altimarinota bacterium
AAACTTCTGAAATTAGAAGATTACATGAAGAAAAAAGTAATTGGACAAGATGCAGCAGTAATTGCCGTTTCCAATGCTATTAGAAGAGCAAAGGCTTGATTGAATGAAGAAGGAAAACCTCTTGGAAGTTTCTTATTTCTAGGACCTACCTGAGTTGGTAAAACTGAAACTGCTAAAGCACTGACTGAAATTCTTTTCAATGACAAAAATGCTTTTATCAGACTTGATATGAGTGAATATATGGAAAAACATTCAGTGAGCAGATTAATAGGATCACCTCCAGGTTACGTATGACATGACGAAGGTGGGCAATTAACTGAAGCTGTAAGAAGAAAGCCATATTCAGTAATTCTGTTTGATGAAGTTGAAAAAGCTCATCCTGATGTATTTAATACGCTTTTGCAAGTACTTGATGATGGAAGACTCACTGATTCTAAATGAAGAACAGTAGATTTCAAAAATACTATTATTATCATGACCTCAAATATAGTAGAAGATAATTTAAAAACATTCTTTAGACCAGAATTCCTGAATAGAATTGATGATATAGTGAAATTTAATGCGCTAGATGAAACAGTGATTATTTGAATAGTAGATATTTTACTTGAAAATGTAGCTAAAACTCTAGAGCAACAAAATATCAAAGCTGAATTTACTGATAATTTGAAGAAACATATTGCTAAAATATGATATGACCCAGACTTTTGAGCAAGACCACTCAAAAGAGCCATTACTAATACTATCATGAATAGTTTAAGTATGAAACTCTTGTCTTGAGAAGTTCAAAGCTGAGATAGTATTGTATTAGATATGAATGATAAGTGAGAATTGAAAGTTGAAAAAAAGAGCTAAATTAGCTCTTTTTTTGTTGTTTAAGAAAGTGGAATAGTAAAGTTATCTTTTGCATTTAGTGATTTTCTTAAGACTTTATTGTTCATAATTTCATCAGATTTTGCGTTTTTATCTACAAAATTAACAACAAGAGTTATTGTTACATAGTCTTTTTCGAATTTAGCTGCACATTGAATATTTTGAATCATTCGTCAAAAAGAATAAAGGTCATTTTGCTCATCAATATTATCTTTTCTTAAGAAAACAGGACCCTTTTTTTCTTTTAAGTTAATCACAAACAATGCACATTCCTTGTTAATAACTTTAACAATTTCTCTTACTTTTTGATTAGAATTAAGGACATTTTCAGTTAATGAATTTAAATGTCTTTTAGTAATTTCATCTGCCAAATCCCATGTGTAACTTTTGTATAAATCTTTATCTAGTTTTTTATCTTCAATAGTACTTGAAATACTATCTTTAGTATCAGTAATAGTTTTGTGTTCTTTTTGTATACTAACTTCTCCAAATCACTTCTGTTTTACAATTTGCTCTTCATAATCTTCACTTAAAAAAGAAAATCTAGCTTCTTCATTATTATTTTTACTAGATATAATTCTATTTTCTATACTACTCTTACGTTTTGAAATATTTCTGAGAAAATTATTTAGTTCTTTTTTTCTAGTTTCAAATAATGCAAAGCTCTCCATTAATTTTTCTAATAATTCTAAAAAATTATGATAAATATCTGCTTGTTTTCATTGAGCATTATGTGGTCTATTCACTTCTAAATAATTTCTTGTATATTCTTCTTGTCATTCATCTGGTAAGACAAATTTATTATTTATATGATGTTCATTATATATTTGAATTGTCTTGTTAATTTTTTCAGTCAAACAAACCTTAATTTCATAGTCATGAGCTGTTGTGGTAAATGCATTAAGCTTTTGTAATCTTTCATATTCCTCAACTCATCTTTCTGTAAGTAATATATCTCCTGACTCCCAATGTTCAACAACCTCAAAATAAATATCAAAATTTTCTGCTTGAAACATTTTACCAGAATGTAACTCTTCACTTGGAATTTTTTTCTTTAATTCATTTATAGTTCAGGTTTGAAATGTTTTTTTTATATTTTCAATCTTAGATATGGGTGTAGTTTCAACATGTGGTTGCATATATTTAGACTTGTTTATTTTTATAAATTATTTTTATTAAACTTATTTATAAATAAAAGTCAAATACTTTTACAATTATTATATGTATAAAATACAAAAGCTGATTAATGGATTAGAATAATTTTTTAATAAGGAAATGCTGTTGAACTATTATTCAGAACACTAATACTGTTATCTCTAAAATCTGAAATTAATGACTCTCCTTCTGTTTCAGAGAGAGTAATATATTTTGCATTAGCACTCACTTCTCAATCTAAAGTAATTCTCATAGAATGAAAGGAATCTTTTAATACATTATATGTTTTTCATTCTATAGTAACTCTATCTCCTGTTGATAGAAGGTCTTTATATTTTTCTTCTAATGTTAGAAAATTACCATCAATACTTTCTATGTTTAAATCAATACTTCTTCTTGCTTGATAGTTTCATTTCAAAAGTGATACTTTACCATAATTTTCTTCAAGAGATGCTGCTATTAAGAACCTTCATCCTCACGTTGGAGTTGATGCTAAAGGGTAATCATTTCAATTTGGATCAATAAAGTCACTTCTATTTATGTCTAAGCTTTGATAGTTTGGAATTCAAGCTCTATATGTATTATTTGTTGCTTTTTTTCAACCTAAACTTAAATTCGATAATCTATTAATTTCAGTCTCTGTGATAAAAGAATCTAAAAAATATCCTTGAGCTATTTTAATAGAAATAGCTGCCTTAATGTTTGATAAATCAGAAATTCTTTTTGCATTTTTTGCTTCTCAAGAATATCATTGAAGTGAAATAAAACCTATAGTTCAAAGTATACTTAAAAACACAACTGACTCTACTATAGCAATACCTCTTTTATTTGTAAAAATCATAATATAATTTAATAATAAATAATTTATTTTTGTAATTCCTCTAAAACTCTTTCAGCATGTCATTTTGCCCTAATATTTTTCCACTCTTTAACTACATTTCATTCATTATCTAATAGAAAAGTTGACCTTATAACTCACTGTACTATTTTTCAGTAACTATTTTTTTCTCAAAAAGCTCAGAGTTCTTTATGAAGAACAAGTTCTGGGTCAGAAATTAAATCCACTGATAATTCTTGTTTAGTTATAAAATTCTTGTGAGATTCTATTGAATCTTTTGAAACTCAAACAACAACAATTTTAAGCTTAGCAAATTCAGAAATAAGAGAAGAAAAGTCTTTATTTTCTGTAGTACAACCAGGAGTATTATCTTTAGGATAGAAATACAAAAGTGTTTGTTCTCAGAAAGAAAGTAAATCGCCTAACTCTAATTCAGCTTCTTCCCCTTTAGATGAAACTGCTTGATATGATTTTTCTAAATTTAATCCCATAAGATATTATTAATTATAAATTAAACTAAGTATACTATTTTTTACTCTTTAGTAAATAAATAGTAAATCATATTCATACAAATATTACTTAAATAAATAGATTAATTTAAAAAATACTTAATGTGTCTAAATATTGAAAATAGAAAAAATATGTGATAGTATAATTAATATTATTAAATTAACATATTAAATATTTAAAATGATAATTGCATGAGAGTTTAAAGATTATAGTTATAATGAAAAATATAATTTCATTGTAAATATACTTACACATGTACAAGAAAACTCTTTCTTTGAAGATTTAAGAGATCTTTTTAGAGCAGTTAAAAAGCCAAGTGAAGAAATGCTTATTATAGTTTTTGAAATTATAGAATCAATTATTAAGTATATCCAAGAAAAAGTTTCTAATCTTAAACAAGAATGATTAAAAGCTATACAGAGTAAAATGAATCAAATTAAAATAACAGAGTTAAATGAAAATGAAAAATTGGAAGATGAGCTAGAGGATTTATTAACAGCACTAGATTAAAATGACTGAGATAAGAAAAAATAGTAATGAACAAAATACTCTAAATGAGAAACTTGGTCTAATAGATTGAATTCTCTCTCCTGATGAACAAAAAGCCCTTCAGGATTTTTCACTTATTGATTATGCACAATTCCAAACAGAACATAAAACTGATTTTCCAGAAAGGTCACTTAACTTAATTACTGAAATTGAAAATTCTTGATGAGTTATTCCAGATGATATTAAAAATAATTCTGAAGAAATTGGTGTTTTACAACTCTATATGAAACTCCATTATGGGCACTCACAAAATCCAAAATACCAGAATATTAAAATTGATTGAAAATCAGAAAGTTTAATATCAATTATCAACCTTAAAGAAAAACCTAAAACAAGTATTCAGGAGTATATAGACCAATGAAGTGATTTGAATGAAATTACAGTTGAAGAGTTCAAAGCACTAAAAGATAAGGATGGTCTTTTAATAATGTGAAAATTAGTAATAAGTGAATTAGAAAAATGAAAAGATATCAAAATACTCTTACCTAATAATGAAAGTATTCTACAGTTTCAGCTATTTTTAAAAATGTTTAAGGAGGATACACCTTATATGAATTTTTTGAAATATAATAATAAGAAAATTCACAACAAAGAGACAATAAAAATAGATTGAAATACTGAGTCTATAACAATATTAATAGAAGAGTTAGAAAATAAAAGAACAACTACGATAGAACTAGCTGAAAAATATTTTCAATATTTGGATCAATTAAATTCAAGTAGTTCAAGTATTCTTTGACCAAAATGATGACCTATTTGATGATTAATCAAAAACTGAAGACAACATCAAGAACTTTTAAAAAATGTTAACCTTTTTTATTCTGAGAAAAAAGGCCAAGAGATAAAGAAAGCTGATATAAACAATTTTATTGATAAGGTTTTTATTGATATATATGATAAGGGAAATCCTTTTGATGATGAAAGAAATGAAAGAAATCAAACAAACTATACAAGAGATTTTAGAAACTTATTAAAAAATGGTGATTTTTCTTCAGCAGCTTCAATTCAAAAAATTAAAGACGAATTTGATACATTGATTTCAAAGCAAGATAAAACTGATCTATCAAGTTCATGGTACAAACCAAATACTACTGAATCGTGAGATATGATTATGAGTCAGTCAATTGATAATATAATTCAAGAAAATACTAACAAAGAAAATATCAATGATGAAAATAATTGAATGAATGAATTAGCACTTTGATTAAAAGAAAAAATACTTTTATTAGAAGATAATAAAGAAAAAATTATAAATTCATTTTTAACAAGTACAGATTTAGATAAAGAATGAGCTTTAGACATAATTTGGGACTATATCCCATGAATGGATTCACTAGAAGAGTCCAGTGCACGTACATTAGCAGAAAAACTTTGATTTACTTCAAATGAATATTTTGAAGAACTTGCTACATCTGTAATTAAAATGCAAAAAGAAAAAGAAAATTTTAAGAAACAAAATCTTATAGGCCTAAAAGAAAAAAAAGCGCTACTTGAATATAATAGAGACAAATTAAATCCTCAAGCCATTGAAGAACTCAATCAATTGACTATTACATTATCAAGTACTACCTTAACGAATAAATTACTGAATTGAATATATCAAAACGCTCTTGAAACAACAATTTTAAGTTCAATTCAAAAAGAGATAACATATCAAACTCTCAACTCCAATAAAATCATTACAAATAAAGCATTAGAATGAAGTTATACAAATAGAGTTGCACAATTTAGTTGAGCATGACGAGCTATATCAGAAGACAGTGTTAAATTTCTTTATGAAATATGAGTATGAATAGTCTCTTGAGCTGCACTTTGATTTATACTAAAATGAACACTATGAATAAGAGCCTTGGCAAAAGAAGTTGCAGAAGAAGGAATCACAAGAACAGCAATAAAACATGTAGGACTCAAGCCAAGGCTCTTATTCATAGTGTTCATTTTAGTATAAATCAAAG
>CALLPO010000100.1 GCA_938015605.1 uncultured Candidatus Altimarinota bacterium
TATTGAGTAGTTGGTAATTATATTGTGACAAGCTCTTCAAGTTGACTTAAATGTTATGGAGATTACAATACCACATATAATATTAGAGAAGCTACACAGTGTACAGTAGAATGGGCACATTGTGAATATAATTTTTAAAATTAATTAGAACTTAAAATAGCTATTAAATCAAGTTAAAAATATAGATTAACTTTAAAAATTCTAAACTATTAGTATAATAGTTTAGAATTTTATTTTTATTATTGATAAACAAATGGTTGCAGAAAAAAAAGGACTTAAAATAAGTAAAGGATTACTTATTGGGTATATCGTTGTATCAGCTTTATTTATTATTATGAGTATGGTAGGTTATATGCAAAATTCTGTATACAATGTATGAGTTCAAAATTGAGTAGCTACTGCTATTAACCAAGTTATGCAAAAAGCAGTAGATCCAAAATGTGAGGCATTTTCATTATTCTCAGGTGAAACTGAAGTAGGACTTGTAAATGTGAAATGTCTACAACAAACTGCAGAACAAGCTCCAGCACAAGGACAAACAGAACCTACTATTGAACAACCAGCTCAATAATAGAAAACAAAAAAAGTTCCTTAAGTGGAACTTTTTTTTGTGAGTAATTTTATACTCTAATTTTTGTAATAGTTTCTCAGAATTTTAAGCATTTACCTGTAATACATTTTCCAGTAATTCAACATACTACTGATGCAAATCATAGAATAGCTATCAGGGAGTCAATATCAAGCTTGTTAGCATCTCATGGGAGAATCTTGCTTGATATATATATGAGAAGAACTCAAGCTGTTATCTGGAGTATTTTCATCCATTTTTTCCTAATTACACAGATATTCAGAACTCATATCATGAGAGGGATTATTCAGATAGCTATAAAGAGGTATTTAATGTAGAGTAAATATTGAGGTGAAACTTCTATCCAGAAGAAATTTGATTCAATTTTGTCTCATTGTACTATTAAATTATAGTAGAGCCCCCCAATAATAATCATTCCAACTATCATTCTAGCTATCATAATGGTAGTATCACTGGGCCTTTTTTGTAAAAATTTTATAAATCACATCATAAGTGTTATTTGGTTGTTAGTAAATTCTCTGTTTTCACATTTTATAAAAATATAAAAAAAAACCAAATTAATTTTGACTTTTTCTTATACTTTATATAATAAAGCAGCTTTAGGTAATTCTATTGATTTTTGGGATATCGCCAAGCGGTAAGGCTACGGACTTTGACTCCGTCATCGGGGGTTCGAATCCCTCTATCCCAACCATTTTGTTAAAAGCTGAGAATTGAAAATTATTGAAATATTTGTTTTTGATTTTTAGTTTTGAACAGACACTGTATAAGAAGTAAAAGTAGAGTCAAATTAGGGGATTATACTTTTAAGTTTTATACTTAGAAATTTATATAAATTAAGTTAATAATTATGATAGCTGTTATAGAATTAGGATGAAATCAGTTCAATGTTAGAGTTGGAGATGTTATTGATGTAAAAAAATTACAAGCTGACGTTGATTCAAAAGGAGATGTTGCTGCAATGTTAATCTCAGATGAAGAAGGGAAAGATACTAAAATTGGTACTCCTTTAGTTGAAGGTTCTAAAGTTTCTTATAAAGTCTTAGAACAATTTAAAGGAACTAAAGTTAGAGTATTTAAAATGAAGGCTAAAAAGAGATATATGAAGAATGTTGGTTTCAGACCACATTTAACTAAAATTGAAATTATGTCAATAGCATAATGTTGAAAAAACCTTGTTTTTATAATAATATAAGTATTATAGAGGCAAGGTTTTTTGTTGTTTCTTAATCTTTAAGGTTATCCTTAGAGTATAAGTTATACTCAGCTAGTAAGATATACTTACAATGTGTAAAGAGTAACACTTATTTTAACTAATTATACCAATACTTTGAACCATAAGGTCAATTTACAAGCAAGAATTAAAAGACATTCTAGAATACTAAAGGATAATCTATGAGGCTCACTTCATCAATCTGCAAAGAAAAGTATGAGTTCTAGAATTATAGCTGCTATTATTATTCTAGCTTTCCCAATATATCCTGCGTTTGCATCTTTTATGTATACAAACACTCAATTGGATTTTTATAGAGGAGATATTGATGAATGAAGTATTTTGTCTTCATATGATGAAGCTCCAGTTATGATGGATGCAGATACTTTATTTGAAGCAAAAGATTCATATTTAAGTGTATGAGCCCTTGTTGAGGATGATCTTTCAAGTAGTAATAAGATGATTACTTATGATGTAAAAGATTGAGACACAATTGAATTAATTGCTAAGAAATATGATGTATCTTATGATACTATCATGTGGTGAAATAACTTCTGAACAGGACATCTAGTGAAAGAGTGAGATAAAATTACTTTCCCACCAGTTACATGAGTTGTTTACCAAGTTAAAAAAGGAGAGACTGTTTCTTGAATTGCAAAAAAATATAATGTGGATTCAGAAAAAATATGAACTCAGAACCTACTTACAAATAACAGTATTCATCCAGGACAAAAAATTATTATTCCGGGTTGAAAATATATTGCCCCTCCAAAAGTTGTTTATACTACTAAAAAAGTATATTCACAAACTCAAAAGAAGTATGTAACACAAAAAGTTGCACTCCCTAAAACTACTGCAGCTCAACAAAATTACACATCATCTGGTATGTATCCGCTTAGATGGAGAAAACCATTTTCATGAGCTTATGGTAATTGTACGTATTATGTTGCATCTTACAAGAATGTTAACTGGAGATGAAATGCTAATCAATGGCTATATAGAGCAAGAGCTAAATGACATGCTACATGAAATTATGCAAAAGCATGAGCAATTATTGTGCTAGGATGAGTAGGTTATAATAGATATTATGGTCATGTTGGTATTGTAAGATCAGTAGAAAAAAATCATCTTATAATTTCAGATATGAATTATAGAGCTTACAATCAAGTAACTGTAAGAAAAATAGCTCGTTATGGGTCACATATAAAATGATATATATATGTGTGAGATTAAAAAAATAAAAACTTCTGTTAAATCAGAAGTTTTTTTATGATACTTTTTTTAATGAATACTCATTGCATTTGCAATTTTGTATACAACTTGGTTAAGTGGACTGAGGGTTTGATGTAATTTTTGCCTATAAACTATGAAATCTTGCTTTATAAGTTCCAGTAATATATGAATAGGAAGGTTGTTTTCATAGTCAATATATGATTGGAATGCTAGGTGAAAGATTTTATGTGTATGGAGTCTTTCTTTTTCAATATCTTCTTGAATATTTGCTTGCTGTCTTGCTATATAACTTATACCATAACTTTGGTCTTCAATTTCATCTACGTTAATATTTAATGAATTTGCAATGTTTGTATAGTGTTCTTTAGTATATTCTAAATAAAAACTATAATCACACAACTGATAGCTGGATTCAATAAGTAAGTCTTTCTTTGAATAGATAGATTTTTTATCGGTAATTTTGCATTCTTTCTGTTTTGAAAGAGTTTTGAGTTTAGTAATCTTTAGTTCAATTTTCTTTTTTAGAGTTGATGATAAAGTACCTGATTTATCAACTTTCAAAAGTTTTTCTTTAACAGTTCTAAGAGAATTTTGTTGAATTTTTACTATTGAACAACTATAGATTCAGTTTTGATTCTCTCTATATCTTTGCTTGGATTGAGTATAAATATCAACATCCTCTCATGTTGTTTGGATATTCTCTTCAAATGCTTTTGTTTTGAAAGTGATGTGTTTAGGCTTGTATTTTTTACAATGTGTTTCTATCTGACAGTTATATTTCTCATAACCAGTTAAAACTTCACAATCTCATGTAGCAAAGGTTGATTGTGACATGCTAAAAAAACTGATAAGAGAGAGTGTGGTAATGTAGATTTTTTTATTCATTATTATTGTGATGTTGTGCCTCTTGATTTAATAAAATTATTATTTCAGATTGTTTGTATTATTTTATACCTTTTCTCAGGAGTTACAAAACTATTTTCACTTTTTATTAAAATTTCTGAATATCATCCAATATTTTCAAGTATAAGTGAACCTGTATTACTCGTTCAACTAAGAGTTCAACTAAAGCTGTGAGAGTAATCTAAAACCCCTGAATATGTATTTGTTCATGTATTACTATACTTATATAATATTCATCATCATTCTATTATTCATAAATCAATATTAAAGTTTTCAATACCTGAAAAACTCAAAGCTCTTTTTTCTCAGTGCTTAAGTGAAATGATTCTCGTGTTAGAATCTTCAAAGACTATTACTTTTTTATCAGATATTTGAGTGCTATTTTCGTAAAAAATAGTAGACCTAAGGTTATTATTTTGAGAATTCTCCTCATAAAATCTTCAAGATGACTTGATACTTTTATTTATTTTAGTCGATATGCTAATAAAACTTATTGTTACAATAAGGGAAAGCATTATAGCCCAAATAAGAATTGAAGCATTTTTGTTCAGATGTTGCATACTAGAGATGGATATGATAATATATATTCAGTATAAATATAAATAGAGTAAACACAAAAAAATGTCTGATAATAGTCAAATCACTGAAGAAGAGCTTCCTAAAGAAGAAGAAGAAATTTTGGATGAAAAAAAATCTCAAGAATTGGCAGAGGGAATTATCCAAAAAGAGGAGATTTCGTATCATTCAGAGGCTTTTTCTAAGATTGAAAAACAAGTAGAACATTCACTGAGTTTACAAAAAACTGATGAAGCATTAAAAGATATCACTCTTTGAGCTCTTTATTTAGGTAGTTCAGATGTTCATTATGATTGTTACGAAGAGCATATAGTCCTTCGTTATAGAATTGATGGTATGCTTGTTGATATTTTTACTTTAGCACATAAAGATTATAAAGTTGTGTTAGAGAGACTCAAATATGCTTCTGGTTTAAAGCTAAATATCACAAATATCCCTCAAGATGGTAAATATGAACTAAAACTTGAAAACAAAAAAATTGATGTAAGAGTCTCAACTCTTCCAACTAAATATGGTGAAAATATTGTATCAAGAATACTCGATGCCTCAAATGCTATTATTGATTTTAAAGATTTATGATTTTTTTGGACATCTAAAAGAATGATAGAAAGGGCTATTAATAAGAGAAATGGTATGGTACTTGTAACTTGACCAACAGGTTCTGGTAAAACAACAACTCTTTATACTATGATTTCTAAACTCAATACAAGAGATAAAAAAATTATTACTCTAGAGGACCCAATTGAGTATGAGCTTCCAGGAATTGTTCAGTCTGAAGTAAATGAAAAGCTTGGTTTTGATTTTCAAAAATGATTAAAAGCATTAATGAGACAAGATCCAGATATTATTATGGTAGGGGAGATAAGAGACTATGATACTCTTAATATAGCAACATCAGCCTCTCTAACAGGTCATTTAGTTTTATCAACACTCCATACCAAAAGTGCAGCAGAAACTCTTGATAGGATAATTAATATGGGTTTAAAACCCTATATACTAGCTTCAGCTCTTGATACAATTATTGCACAAAGACTTGTGAGGAAAATTTGTGAACATTGTAAAGTTGAAAAAGAAAAAACACCAGAAGAATCTATGATTATCAAATCAATGATGAATGAGACTTGAATGTGAGCGGTACCAAGTGAAGCAATTAAGCTTTATGAATGAAAGTGATGTGAAGAATGTAACAGTAGTTGATATAAATGAAGATTAGGTATATTTGAAATTATTACATTTGGCTTAGCTTTAAAAAATCTTATCAGAGAATGAGCTAGTGTTGATGAAATTATTGAAGAAGCAAGAAAAGGAGATCTCATTACTATGAAAGAAGATTGAATTTTGAAAGCAATTAAATGACATACTACTATTACTGAAATACTGAGAGTAATATAAAAAAAGTAGAGCATTGCTCTACTTTTTTGAAAAATTACTTTTGAATTCCCGAAGATCAGCACCTTCTCATTTTTCTTTAATAAAATCAATCATTCTTGAAATATATAAGACAATAGCTTTATTTTCAGAAATATTTCTGAAATATAGACTAGTTTCTTTTTCAGGTCATTGAACATTAATATTTCAATATCCAAAGATTTTTCCAAGTATACCTAAGTTATTTGAAGTTGTTTGTTTTATATTTTCTATTTTCAATTCTTTTAAGTGATGTGCAAATAATCAATTTCTCACTGATTTTACAGCTCTTTTATCTGTGAAAACAAAAAAGGTTTCTCTATGAAATTTAATAACAAAGAATAAATATATGAAAAGAATTATAAGAAATATTCATGTAGGGATAAGTGCATAACTAATATTTTGAGATACAAAGTATGTTATGAATGAAAATAGAACTCATAATACTATAATAGCGAGCGTTTTAGGTAGAATTCTAAATATTATTGATGCTAGATTTTCATGTCTTTTGAAAAGTATCTTTTCATCTTGATATTGTCATTCAAAGCTTTGCATAGAAATAGATATTAAATTTGTATTGAATTTATAATATAGGGAAATAAAAAATCTCAAAATATTTTTGAGATTTTTTATTCTTTTTAAGAAAAGCTTATGAACCTTTTTTAATTTCTTTCATTTTTAGAACTTCATGTTTTCTAGTTTTTGGATTGTATTTTCTTAGAGAAGGACCTTTAGTTCCTTTAGTTTGAAAATTCTTTTTCATAATGTTTGTTGTATGAACCATATTACCAGTTTCTGTTGAGTAGTATGCTACGTATGTTCTTTTACCTTTAGCCATTTGTATTATTTTTATATATCTAAATTTATTTATGACGCGATTATATAATTAATTATATAATTCGCAAGTTTTTTTTACTATACTTTCATTACATCTTCATTTTTCTTTTTTGTCTTCTCTTCAATAGACTTATTTGATTCACTAACTTCTTTTTGTACAGCCTCTTCTGTGTCTTTTCTTTCATCTTCTGAAATTTCCTTATTATCCTCAGCTCTTTTGATATCTTTCATAATATCTCCTCTAACATTTCTCACTGAAATTTTAGCTTCTTCAGATAGAGTTTTAACTACTTTAGTCATTTCTCTTCTTCTGTCCTCAGTTACCTGAGGTATTTTTATAAGAATTGAGTCAGCCATAGTTTGAGGGTTTAGCCCTTTCCCTGAATTAGTAATTGCTTTAGCAATATCATTCATCACTGTTTTGTCCCACGGTTTAATTGAAAGAGTTTGTGGATCCATAACAGCCACTGCTGCCATATTTTTAAGAGGTTGTAGGCTTCCATATTGTTCAACCATAATATCTTCAACTAGAAGAGGATTGGCAACTCACATTTGAATTTTAGAAAATTCTACATCTAAATGGTGAAGTGCTTTTTTCAGACCTTCTTTTGCTTTATCTAACATATTTTTTAATTATTTATTATTTGCTTGAATTGTATAAAAAAAGCCTATTTTGTCAAAAAAACTTTACAAAAGATAGAAAATGGTAAAATAAAATTAATAAATATTCAGATATATAAATTATGACAAAAATACTTGAGGTAAAAAAAGTAACTAAAATATTGGCTAAAAAGGAAATTCTTAAAAAAATTGATTTTAGTGTAGAAAAAGGAGAAATCTATGGATTTTTGTGACCAAATGGTGCATGAAAGACTACTACTATGAAATGTATAATGGATTTAATTTCACCAGAATCTTGAGAAATAAAGATTTTTTGAACGTGCTGACTTACTATAGAGGATAAAATGAAAGTAGGTTTTATGCCTGAAAATACATATTTGTATAAACATTTAACTGGGAGAGAGTTTCTAAATTTTAATGGGAAATTCTTCTGACTAGAGTGAAAAAAATTAGACAAAAAAGTTTCTAAGCTTCTTAAAAGAGTTGATTTAGAAGAAGCAGGAGACAAACATCTACACTCATATTCCAAATGAATGTTACAAAGAGTAGGTTTGGCACAAGCAATCATCAATGAACCAGAATTATTATTTCTTGATGAACCCATGAGTGGACTTGACCCTATTGGGAGAAAAATGGTGAAAGACTTATTAGTTGAATTAAATAAACAGGGGACAACAATTTTCTTTAATACCCATATATTAGCTGATGTCGAGAGTATATGTAATAGAATTGCTATCATTCATAAAGGTGAAATAATTGTAGAATGAAAAAAAATCTCCACTATCAAGTGAAGTTTAGAAGACTTTTTTATTGAAAAAGTGACTGAAAGTTAGAAGTTATGAAACACTATTTAAAAATTTTTTAAGAGCGTGTTCTACAGGGTCTTTTTTCTTTGAGAGCATTTTTTGAGTAGCAACTATCTGTCCAATGAGGTTAATATTTGAAATATTTAAAATTTCTTCTACTCATATGATCTTTTTGATTTCTTCAGTTGATGCTGTGATAAAAGATACAGGTTTAAGAATTTTGACCCCATTTTTTGAAAATTGTATTCACTTAATATGTTCTTGAATGAAAATATTGTTTGATCATCAACCAGTCAGCATAAAATTATGAGGACATATATTTCATGATAGAACCTCTTTTAGACCACTTGTAAGAATATCTGTAAAAAGAGAAAGAAAATTATTCTTTTCATCTTTAAATAGGTCATCTCTATCTAATTTTTTGATAATTTCAGATCTTTTTTTAGAAGTATTTTGAATTATTGGTTTGAGTAAATCCTGTATTCATACATCTAGTTTAATTGATGATTTTAGAGTATCACTTGATGTAATTGATATGAAAGTACTGGCATTTCATATATTAAGATTTACAACTTGTTTTTTTTCATTTCAAATTGCTGTGAGTCAATATTCTTCAGGTATTACTTTTAAAACTTTTTTACCTAAAAAGTTCGAGATGTCTTGAATAAGTTTGTAATTAGTTTGAGAAATAAGCATGTTTGATATTTCAATCTTGATATCTTCAGCAGTTTTTCAAATAAGTGAGTTTGTTTTTTCTCAATCAATTTTAATTTGTGATATATGAGTAAGGATAATTTGGAGGTCTTGTTTTTCAATTCAGAATTTAGAGTTTATATCTTTATATATAGAACTTAAACTTTGTTTTTCAACTGATGAGATAATTTTTTCAAGTTCTTTTTTATCAATTACTTTTTCATTATCTTTTTGTTTATGATGAATTTTCTTTGAGTAATAAAAAGTGTTAGAGAGAAAAGGGTTTATAATGATTTTTTTTGGACTTACTCATGCAAGACTTTCTGCCTTCAATATTGACTGCTCAATAGTTTCACATACTCAAGAAACATTATTGATTTCATTGTTAACGATATCAAGTCTTGATTGTCTTTTTTCTCAATATCCAAGTATTTTTACTCAGCCAAAAGAAAAACTACAAATAACTGTTTTTACTTTGTAGCTTCCAACATTAACAATACTTATTATGTCATTGCTAGCAATTTTTGCTGTAGTGAAGGGATTCATTTTTTTATTGCTTAGCTTTTTCTATTTGTCTTAAAAGTACATTTCATTCTAATACATCTCCATTTCAAATAAGTGCCATTGCAAGGTCTTCTGTAATAAGTTCATCATTAGGATTCAAATGAAGAGCTCTTTTAAGAATGGATATTCCTTTTTCATGTTCACCTTGTAAACTATATGCAAAACCAAGATTTCTCAGTACTTCAGGGTTATTCCCCATGAGTTTATTTGATTCTCCAAGATGGTAAATAGCATCAGTGATTTTCTCTTGAGTAAGCAGAAGAAAACCTTTAAGGTAATTCCCTGTTGCTGATTCTGGATTAAGTTCTAATGCAAAATTTACAGCATTCAGAGATTTTGTACTATCTTGTTTGTATATGTAGATATCAGAAAGCTCTTCAAATAATCTATAGTCATCACTATATTTAATGATACTATCTTCTAAAAGGGCAATTGCCTTTTCATATTCATTATTTGATTTAAGGTTTTCTACCTCAATAATAATTTGCTTTGTAGCATCTACTTTTTCAATCATAATAGTTTTTGCTTAAGTTTTGTACAAGTTCATTTAATTGCTATTATTCTATACCTTCTCACAAATAAATCAACCCATTTTTAACACTTATTGTTAAAAAGTTTCAATTGTTAAAAACTTTGTACTAAATTTGAACAAAAATATTTTCTCAAAAAATTATTTTTTTGTATACTGAAATTATCATAACTGAATAAAAAACCATGAAAAAGAATGAAAGAACTATATTTGAAATACTTAAGAGATTTTTAAGTCCATATTTTTGAGCTAAAATTATAACTCTTAAATGAAGTATATTTTATTCAATATGGGCAATTGGTTGAATCTACCATGTTTATTTTATTGAAAAGATTGTATATGCAATTGAAACAAATAATATGGAGGACTTTAAATCTATCATGATAGTTTATACTCTAGCAATGTGTGTTTATTATTGTTCATGATACTTAACAAGAATGTGGTGATGGGTAATTACAGTAAGTGGTTTTAGAAAGATTATTCATAATGATTACCTTAATAGTTTTATTCGCCTATCTAATACTGAAACAGAAAAAGTAGGTACAGGTAAACTTATTGCAATCATTTGAACTTGAATGGATACCTGGTCATTGTTACTTGATGCTGTTCTTCGCAATTTAAGTAAAATAGTATTAACAATATTTTTTACTTTTTATATGATTTCGCAAGTAAATGTATGAGCAGGGATAGTGTTTATTATTTTCTATATTTTTGTTCATATTATTGGAGAATATTTTAATAAAAAGTCATTAGTACATAGAAGAAATAGAAATGAATCATGGAATGAATATACAGCAAATGCAGTTAAATTAATTATGTCTAAGTTTGAAATATTACAGACATGAAAAATTGATACAGAGCTTAAGAGAGCTGATAGAATTACTGATGATCTAGAATTTCATAACAGAGAAATGGCAACTCCAACTCATTGGTTTTTTTATGCTCCATCAATTTTTATTAATCTTGTGAAGTTACTAATGTTTGCATTCCTTTGATATCAAGTAATTTTATGAAATGAATCTTTATCTTTATTTGTAATACTTTATTGAACATTAACACTTATGAATTGAGTGATTATTTCTTCAATGGAATTTTATTCTCACTTAACTCAAAATTTTACAAAGGTTGAAAAGCTTTGGGATTTTTTTGACTCAACTCATGACATTAAATGATATAATTCTTGAAAAGATTTTGAATACAAGAAGGGCTCAATAGAAATAAAAAATCTAAACTTTGGCTATAATGAAAAACAAAAGGTTTTTGAGAAGTTTAACCTAGATATTAGATGATGAAAAGTAACAGCTTTAGTTTGAAATTCTTGAAGTTGAAAATCAACACTTGTAAAGCTCATTAGCTGATATATTAGACAAGATTCTTGAAAAATAAAAGTGGATGGACAGAATTTAGAAAAAGTGAATCTGAAGAGTTATTACAAAAACGTATGATATCTTACTCAAGAACCAAGTGTATTTGATTGAAGTATTTATGATAATCTTACTTATGCTGTTGATAGAGAACTCAAAGAATGAGAACTCACAAAAGTTATAAAACAAGCAAAGTGTGAATTTATCTATGAATTAGAAGATTGAATCCAAACTGAAATTTGAGAAAAATGAATAAGGCTCAGTTGAGGACAAAGACAGAGATTAGCTATTGCTAAAATATTCCTAAAAGATCCAAAAATCATTATTCTTGATGAACCTACATCAGCTCTTGATAGTTTTTCAGAAGAGCAAATCACAAAAGCTATGCACAATTTATTTACTCGAAGAACTGTAATTATTATTGCTCACAGGTTGCAAACTGTAAAAAATGCAGATAAAATATTAGTTTTAGAAAATTGAAAAGTAGTTGAAGAAGGGAAACATTGAGAACTTGTAAAACAAAAAGGAATCTATAAAAAGATGCTTGATTTACAAAGTGGGTTTTAACATATATTTATTTCTCAAAAACTAAAATAGTTATATACTGGTCTAAAATATTTATATAAATGTCTTTGTATGTCTAATAGATTAATGTGATTGCTGTTACTGCTTGTGATAATTTTTGCAGGTGTGTGATTTTATATGTATAGCTTTGTAACATATACTTGAACAGTTGTGATTAATACGAATGTTGAAGATTATAATGTGGAATTACAGAATATTAAAACTCTGAATCCTATTACCACTGATTGTAGTGGGGAAAAATGTGAAATAGAAGAAGTTCCACCATTTGAATATAAAATGATTATTTCAAAGCAGTGATACAAAAAATATGAAGAGACAATATCTGTAAGTAGAAGTGAAATAAAATCAGTAGTATTTGCTTTGGAAAAAGATACAAAACTTAGTGTTATTGAACCGTTATTGGTTAAAGAGAATAATATGCAGACTTGAACTATTTTGCAAACTGGACTGAATACAAAAGAAATTCTACTCTCTAAAGAAGAAAAATTAGAAAGGTTAAAAAATAAAAAATTATATTATGCTTATTTTGAGATTACTAATTTCTGAGAAGTATATTTTAAAAAAGATAAAACAAAATTAAACCTCTATCTAAGAGATGAATTAGGAAAAGAAAAACGTATTACTCAATTTAATACCATAGCTCGAGACTGAGATATAAATGTACAACAGGTATTTTGAGAAAATTCTAAAATACTTATTACATATTGAGAAGAAAACTTCTTGTATAATTCAGTAACAGCATCTCTTGATAAACTTTCATTGAGTGTACCTATAAGATATATAAAAACATGAATTGGGAATACTTTACAGTTTGTTACAGATAAATGAACATTTATTCATAAAAATAAAAAATTTGAATACTTTTCAATGTTTGAAGATTTTGTTTATAAAGATGAAATGTACATTTGAATTGTTAGTTCTGATGATGAAAGAAGAAAGAAAAATCTTAATTTTGAAAAGGAATCTTGAACACTTGTTATCCTACAAAACCCTGAAACAAAAGAAAAAAGAGTTTTGTTAAAACCAGATTTTGAGATACAAAATATTTTGATAATATGAGAAGATATTATTTTGACAGATATAAATTGAAATGATTATAAAATAGAGAATTACTAAAACAATAATAATGAAAGCACTAATAATAAAAGATCTAGTAAAGAAATACTGAGATAAAAAAGTTTTAAAACAAATTGATCTTGAAATTGAGCAGGGAGATTTTTTTGCTCTTCTTGGTCATAATTGAGCAGGGAAAACAACTGCAATTGGAATAATGACCGATTTAGTAGAAAAAACAAGCTGAGAGATTAAAATATTTGGAGAAGATATTGACTCAAGCTTTGCTAAAGCTAAAACTTTTATCTGAGTTGTTCCACAAGAGTTTAATTTTCATATGTGGGAAAAAGTCAGTGAAGTACCGGTCATTCAAGCAGGGTATTATTGAATTGATAGAAAAACTGCAGAAAAAAGAACAAAAATACTACTTAAAGCACTTGAACTCTGGGAACACAAAGATAAAGAAGCAAAAGATCTTTCTGGTTGAATGAAAAGAAGACTTATGATTGCTAGAGCTCTTGTTCATAAACCTAAATTTTTAATTCTGGATGAGCCAACGGCTTGAGTGGATGTTGAGTTGAGAAAAACAATGTGGAATTTTATCAAAAAACTTAATACTGACTGAACGACTATTCTTCTTACAACTCACTATCTAGAAGAAGTAGAAGCTCTTTGTAATAAGGTTGCTATAATTAATGATGGAAGAATCGTAGAAAATACTACCACTAAAAAACTTCTATCAAGTTTAGATGAAGAAATATTTGTACTTGATCTTCAAGGTGATACAACACCATCAAAAAATATTTTAGTAGCATTAAAAAAATTCCATGCGGATGAAAATAAAGAGGGAGCACTAGAAGTGACTATTTCAAGAAAACACAGACTTAATGAACTCTTTGAAATACTTAATAAAGAAAAAGTTATTATTTCTAGTATGAGAAATAAAGTAAACAGAATTGAACAATTATTTATGAACCTAACAAAATAATATGACAGATATTTTAACACTTGCTTGAAAAGAAATAAGAAATTTTTTCAAAATATGGAAGCAAACAATTGTTCCAAGTGTGATGACAGCAGTTTTATATATTCTTATCTTTGGTAAATTTCTTTGAGATCAAATTTCTTCAATAGATGGAGTAAGTTATATTCATTATATTTTTCCAGGTCTTTTGATGATGAGTGTGATAATGTGAGCATACGCTATAACAGCTTTTTGATTTTTTTCAGCTAAAATGTTTAAAAGTCTTGAAGAATTACTGGTTTCACCAATTACAAAAAATAGAATCATTTTAGGATACATGCTTGCCTGAATTACAAGATGAATGGTTGTATGAATTGCTGTATTTGCTATTGCTAGTTTGTTTATTGGAGATGTGACAGTGAAATATCCACTACTGGCTCTGTTATTTGCTCT
>CALLPO010000101.1 GCA_938015605.1 uncultured Candidatus Altimarinota bacterium
TTGATACTCTCAATCCCCAATACTCTTATTGGCTTCATAGATATCTAAACAACTTCAATAGTCACTATTTTGCCAATAATCATATGTCTCGGCTTCTGCCAAAAGAACTGTAAAATCAACTCATTTACTAAAAGGAGCTCCTCATCATTTAAATGTATAGGGGAGGTTGTACGAAACTTCATTAAATAAAAATAATTTTCTATTCTCATCCCCATTTCAAACAGGACTATTAAAAATTTCTATATCTCATGAATCATGTGCAAGAGTTATTGATGGTAGTACATTTTTGGAGACTGACTTGTAATTTCCAGATAAAAGAGTCTGAGGGCTTTCTTCATTTTCAAGAGTGGTAGCTAATTCAAATTCTTGTTTAGTGCTAGTAATTGAATATATGTAATTTCATTTTGTTTTAGGGTCTTCAGGGAGTTTTTCTAAACTAGAAAGTCTCACATTTTTGTTAAGTTTTCATTGAATAGCTACTGTAGTTCAATTATTAGTAATATTAAAAGTGTTTCATGGATATGGGAATGATCATTTAGTTTGTTTATATGCTTTTAGAGCAGTTTCAATTGATACAATATCTGAAAGTCTTTTAGTATCTCTTGTTGAAGAGATATTATCTGCAAAATATATAAATGAAACAGTAGAGAGAATCGCTAATATTGATATAACTACTACTAATTCTGCAAGTGTAAATGCATTATTTGTTTTTTCTAGTAACATGTTGATGAAAGTTAATTAAAAATACTTTTATTGTTTGTTCAACCTAAATTATATTATTTTTTTGACTAAAGAGCCAATCTACTGTAATATAGATTATATTATCCATTATACTTAATATGGGAAAAAAACAACAAAGAAAAAAAATCAAAAGTTTTACATTATTGAAAGATAAGAAAAATAGAACTCTAGTGAGTATATTAATAGCTTTTGCTTTAACTACTGGAGTAATTTTTGCTGCAACAGGTGTTCAATTGTTAATATCACAACAATCAGCTACAATTTTGTGATCAAACAATTCAACAATATCATTTTCAACCTGAGGAGTAACAAAACATACACATTACGTAAATGAAGGGGATAATTCTACTATAATATGAAATTATCTGCAATGATATTATTATGATAGTGTATTTTGATATTTTTCACTTAATTGGTCAACAAATAAAAATGAAAATGTTCGTATAATATGAACTACTTCAAAATGTTGAACTTGATTTTGATACAAACTTTGATGAAAAGCAAAATGAATTTATTCCACTGGATGAACGGATATGGATTCAGCATGATATATAGATTTTGATCACAACTCTTCGACATTTGTTTATTATTGTGAAAATGACAAAAAGCTTCATTGAAAATGATATTCCAGGTGGATATGATATCAAGACTTTGAATGAATATGATTTGAAATACTGGCTGATTGAACAACAACCACAACATTTACATGAGCAACAGATCTTTTCTTAAATGATAATACTAATGTAGATATAATTGAAGTATTTACAGGTTCTAATTCAAATGCCTCTCTTGATAAATTACTGTGAGAAGAATATAATTTTGATGCAGATAAAGGTTCTATTTTCTATATAATCAAATAACAATGAATATCCAGAAACTACTAGCATTACTAATAATCTACTCACTTACTTTTAATTGAGTGCATGCAGCAACATCTGTAACTACTGATGTAAATAATATCAGAGCATCTGGTGATGTTTGAACATTTTGAAAAATTATTCAAACTATATTTAATACAACTTGAGAGATTACTTGAGAGTTTCTTGATTTAGATGAGGATATTGATTCATCTTCTAATCATGAACAAGTACCTTCAAGTAAAGCTGTTCAAGATCTTTTTGACCTTTGACAGAGTAATATTTGGAATACAAATGGTACAAATAGGATTTATTATAGCTCTTGAAGTGTGGGTATTTGAACTAGTACTCCAAGTGCTAGATTTCATGTTGTAAATAGTACAGCAGATGAATTTATTGTAGGTTCACAAATTGTAAAAAATGTTAACACAACATGAGGTTGGGCAAGACATTTAGCCTTTCAGAGTAATGGATGAACAAGAGGACATTATGGTGCATATGGTTGAAATAATACTCTGAATTATTTATATATGGATGCAAGATGAGATGCTGCACCATATTCTAATGCTCAGTTTGTATTAAGACCAAGTGGTAATGTTTGAATATGAAATACTAACCCAATTGCAAAGCTTGATGTAGGTTGAAATATAGTTTCTTCAAATGCAAATACTCATTTTGTTATGAGGGATACAGATGAAGCTTGAAATAAATTTTCATACATTGAAAGAAATAGTTGAGAATTTCATATTTGATGAAATGATTGAGTAACTTCACGTGTATGATTGGTGGTTGAAGATACTGGTAATGTTTGAATATGAACAAGCACTCCAGATATGAAATTAAATGTAGAAGAAAACTGATCGAGTGATTTTATTGCAAGATTTCATAATAAGGGTACATCTACAAATAGTTTTCAATGAATACGAATTTGAACAGATACAAGTTGATGAATCTGAACAAGTGTGTACTCTGATTTATTTGTTAGTAAAACTTGAGAAAAAAACATATTTGGTATATCTGTTTGAACAACTAGTTGAAACCTAGCTTTAAGTACTCAGTCAGACTCTGATATTGATTTTGTAGTAGAAAGATGATGAAATGTTTGAATTTGAATAGTAGATCCTGAATATAAATTAGATGTTACATGAGATATTAATTTTTCTGGAGATTTAAGAAAAGATTGAACTATTATTGATTTTGCATGAAAATTTAAAGATTGAGCAACTACTGGAGAAATTTATTATACTGATGGGAATGTTTGAATTTGAACAATAAATCCAGACTCTAAACTTGATGTTAAATGACCAAATGGTATTGTTGCAGAATTTTGAAATACTTCGGTTTCTTGAGTAGATGCAGGTATTAAAATATTAGGGGCTAGAAATTGAGCTGTTGGATGAGATACAGCTTATATTGATTTTTCTGATTATGATAGTAATGAGTGAGCATGAACAGAATTTGTAATGTGAAGAGTTTCAGCAGGACTGAATGAAGGTAGTGGACAAACTGGTTTATTAAAATTTTCTACAAACGAATGAAATTCTCTTACGGAAAAAATGAGAATTGATAAAGATGGTAATGTCTGA
>CALLPO010000102.1 GCA_938015605.1 uncultured Candidatus Altimarinota bacterium
AGATGAAGATGTATCTCATTTATGAGCACTTCCTTATACAAGATGAAAGAGTTTTTATATTTGAAGTAATAGAAACAGTAAACATTTTGAATGAACTCTTTATTGATTGAGAATGTATGATTGAAGCTGATGAGAACCAACACCACCAGTAGAACCAACACCACCACTTACATATGCGAAATACACCTTTGATGAAACATCTGGAAAAGTAGTAAATGACCTATATGAAAAACATAATGCTACTGTTACTTGAAATCCTACATGGAAAGATAGTGGTATAGTTTTAAATGGAAGTACATATGTTAAAACTAATGAAGTATATACTCCAGAAGAAATATCAGTATCTCTAGAATTCAAATCAAATAATAAAAGTCAAAGAGGATATATATTTGCAAATGGAGATAATTATTGAATTCTTCAAACAAATGACCATATAGCAATATATCGTGCTAATGGTAGTAGTTCATGGATAACTAAATATTACAAAGTAGACCTATCTCAAAAAACAAATATAGTCTGAGTATGGAAAAAGAATCAAATGCAATTAACTATAAACTGAAATGTAGTTATTGATACAAGTTTGAATAATGAATGAGCTCTTACATATAACTTATGAAACAAATTCTACATTTGAACTAATGAAAGTAAGAAAAATTTTCAGTGAGTTATTTATGGGGCAAGAATATATAATGGAGCTTGAGTAGTTCCACCAACACCAACACCAACACCAACACCAACACCTTCAAACGGAAAAGATATTGTTTTAAACGAGCTTAAGGCTTTTCCTACAGCACTTTGAGCTTGAAGATATACTAAATGAGGGAGATGAGGAGATGTAAAATGGGTTACATCTACTGCTGCAACCTGAGCTGGAACATTTCATGATATAATGAGAAATTCAAGTGATTGAGTTACAGTAATGTTTTGAGTATGATGATCTTTTACACATAATTATCACTTGTATTCTGATCTAAGTAATGTGACATTTGCATGACAATCAGCTCATGATCTATGATGAGTATATATTGATACATCATGAGATGCTGATCACTATATGTACCTAGATACTGAACAATCAATATATCGTTATATGTGAGTAAGAGGGAATAGAATTCCTGATGACTATAATGGAGACCCTGTTATTTATACATTAAAGAATAATACAATTTTTGATCATTTTACTGACTTTGGTTGAAATAGTTCTTCTGGTCCATCAAAAGGAGTAAATGTCACTCAGCAGTATAGTCTTTGAACTGAAGCTACTACAGATGAACACCAAGACACAGGGTTTTGAAGCTATAATAGAGATTATGATGGAAGTGAGGATGATATAGGAGATGGGGGATTTGATTATATATATAATGCTATCCTTATGAAGGGGCATCGTTCTCCAAAAGTAGCATGACCAGAATCAGTTAAACATAAAATTATTCATAACTATGTATATGGATGGAATGGACGTCATGTTAATGTTTACTGAACCACAGAAACAGATATTATCTGAAATGTTTACCAAGAGGCAAAAAGTTATACATGACATGAAAAATGAAACACATATGCCGTTGAATATATGCCAGCAACATGAAAGGGGCATGGGAGTATTTACCTCCTTGATAACTGGCATCGTAAAAATAATTTCAGTGAATTATTTACAATAGATAGTTCAAATGTAGTATTTCATAAACCAGATGGGAATGATCCATATTCAGTTCCTAAATGAAGAACATATCCAATGTGAAAAGCCTCTGATTTAGGAATTGCTTCATATATGACATCTCCAGCTGAAGTTAAAGAATATGTATTAGCTCATGCTTGAGCATGAGTAAGGTATACAGCAAATGGTGCTAAAACAGTGATGAATTTTGAAGAAAAATACAAAAACTGGGCAAGAAACAATAATGAGTCATGAACACGTTCAAGCCGTACAGCTTTTAGTAAAATTGCTACAAAAACTAAAAATATAACTGCATTTGAAAAAGTACAATGATTCCCAGAATCATGGGCGAAACTACACTGATTGAGTACAAGTGATTCAAACATACGTAACAAGACAAAAAAGAATTGGGATATCCAATGATATAATATTACAAATAATGCTTGATATACTAATTTAGAAATGTATTTAGCTGAACTTGCATGAGATTTTCATATGTTAGCTATGGAATGAGGTTCTTCTTCAAATGAACCAACTTCTAATACAGCACCAACTGTAAAGAATGTAAAAATGGTATGAGAGGCTAAAGTTTGAAAAACTCTTACAGTAGCATATGATTATGCTGATGCAGATTGAGATACAGAATGAGACAGTACTATTATATGGGTTGCTAATAGTACAGAACTCCAAAGATGAACGAGTACTACTTATACAATTCCATCATCTCTTGCTGGGAAAAAGATTTGAGTATGAGTACAAGTAATTGATAGTAAGTGAAAAAAATCAACTAGTGCTCTTGCTACTAATAATTACCTTACTGTGAAAAGTTGAGATATTGTGACTCCTCCTACAACTCCATCATGAAATTATAAATATCCTGCACAATCGAGTTTTAAGGAAAACTCAATTTCTGTACCAAGAAATCCAGGTTATTTAGAGACTGTAAATGATGTAAGTTTTTGAACTTCTGTTACAAGAATTACAGATAGAAGTAATTGAACATATGGTACACACCCTTACCCAGTTCAATGAACACCTTGGAACTTTGATGGAACAGTTTATAATCTAGGTATGAGATTATATAGAGATAGTGATCACAAAGAAATTATTACAAAATGATATAGTCGTGATGATGCATATAATCTAATGTGAGCACCAAATGGTGCAAGTTGAAGAGGTTTAAGATGGTCTCATGTAGATTCAAATATTTTGTATTCTATAAGTGATAACAGAATATCAAAACTTACACTGAATTCTAGCCGTACAAATATTACAAAAGAAACTATAGTTGATTATTCAAGTAAGGGTTATGATGATGTATCAGTTGGTAAATGAGAATGAATTGTAAGTATTGATTGAAAATATGTTTTACTTGTAGCTGAAAAATGAGGTAACAATGTTGATTTAATTTTAGTTAACTTACTGGGTGAGAAAATTGTTTGGACTAAACAATCTTCAGAATTTAATGTATGAGATGATTTAGATTATGTTTCAGTTTGAGCAAAAGGTGAATACATTATTGCAAAAATAAATAGCAGACAGCATATTTATGATATTAACCTAAATAATCATTATTTATTAGATGGAGGTAACCCAGGAGGTAGTGAAACTGGCTTTATTGGGCATGCTAATTTTACTGTAGACACTAATGGTGATTCTGTTATTGTTTCTATGACTCACAATAAAGGAACACTCTCTATGTTTAATCTTAGAACAAAAAAGAGAACTGAATTACTGGATAATAATTATTGAGGAGGTCATGTTTCTGCATGAAACTATAAAAGACCTGGATGGGCTTATGTAAGTTCAGAAGGATGGAATGGTAGAGCAAGATGAGTTTATGCATTGAAACTTGATCCTGATGCATCATCACAAGTAGTTGAACATTTTGCACAGACTCATAATACATTTACAAACAATGATTATAGATATCAAACACATGTAGGAGTAAACCCGACAGGTGATAAAGTTATATTTAGATCAAAGTGGTGAACATGAACAGGTGATACATATATGGTAAAAGCAAAATAAGAATAAAAAAAGTTCAAACACTAACTTTGAATAGAATTTAATAAAATGCTTATATTTGAACTTATTTATAAAAAAATCACTATGCATGTAGTGATTTTTTTTGTTGTTCGTATTCTTTTAATCTATCAGTGAAGAGTATTCAGTTAAGATGGTCAATCTCATGTTGGACAATATCAGCTCTGAGTCAGTGTAATAACATGATATTTTCTTTGAATTTTTCATCAAAATATTTAAGTTTAATTGATTCCCATCTTGGAACCTTACCTTTTGCTCATGGAACACTGAGGCATCATTCATCACACATTATAATATTATCAGAATGTTCAAGGATTTCAGGATTCATCATCATAACTGTTGGGAAACTCTCATCTTCCCAGTCTTTTAGAAGACTTACTACTATAAGTCTTTTACTATACCCAACTTGAGGTGCTGCTAATCCCACTCAACCATTATCAGGATTTTTGATATATTTAATCATCTCTTTCCCAATTTTCACGTATTTTTTGAATTTATCTCTTGTTATATCTTTACTTATTTTTCTGAGTATTTCATTGTTTTCTCCTGTTTCAATTTGTAACATTTTTTTATATTAAGAATACTTCTCATTTTAATTATTATAACACTTTTTTGTAAAATTCAAAAAATAGTTTTTTTGGCTGTATTCTTACTTGATTTAGTGGGGCTTTATTATATTATAATTACATAATATATATAATTTTTGATGCATATACTATGAACAAAAGAGTACTTATTTGAATTGTTATTTTTCTATCATCTATTCTTATTGCAAGTGGATGATATTTGGGATTCACAAAATACATTGATTATAGAAATTTAAAAAATGTTGAAGAAATTAATACAGTTCTTGATCAAAAAGAAACTCAAGAAGTGTGTGAGAAAATCTTGTTATTTGATGAAACTCATGCAACTTGAAACAATAAATTTAGAAAGGATGCATTTAAAACTTACAAGAAAATTTGTGATGAAAAGTATAATATAGCTAATATTGAAACAACACTAGATAATTGTAAAAATATTATTAAATTTAATGTTTGAGACTTTTCAAAAGAATATATTCTTTTAGATGAATATAGTAGAATTCAAAAGCAATGTAGTGAAAAGTATTTGAAAATTACTTTTGGAACTGGAAGTTTTTTTAATGTAAATAATGATTTTAAATCGAATATTAGCTTAGATCTATCTCTTCCATTTTTTACTGATGTGTGAATATTATGAAGTGATGAATATATTGAAAATAGAGTGAATGCTAAAAAAAGACTTATTTCACTTTTAACGCTTTCACCAAACGTTGATATACTGGTGGATGATGTTGTTTTGTATCCTAAAAAATGAATTATTAGTCTTAATTTAAAACCTACAACGAAATATAGAATTAGTTTAAAACCATTTTCTAGCTGAGAATCTGATTTAGAAACTGAAGAACAAAAATTTAGCTTTACCACACCTGAGAATAAGTTCTTGTGAATTCAAATAGAAAATCCAGTCAGCCTTTATATGGATACTAACCCACCAGAGTTTGAACTTATTAAGTATAATTTGGAAGAGAAAAAAGAAACTACTGTAAAAATTTGTAGGATTGATAATGAAAATTATGCTAAAATAGAAATACTTAGAGGAAGAAAAGAGGTAAAAAAAGAAATGGAAGAGTTTTTTCTCAATGGAATTGATGATATTGATACATATGATTGTAAAGAGAAAATCATTTCTTTAGAACAAGAATCAGGTTCATGAAGTGTTGATGACTTACTTGTAAGAAAAACTATTAACTTTGATGAAGAGATATGAGAGGTTTCTAGAAGTTGATTGTATTATGTAACTTTTTCAGAGAAAGAGGATAGAAACATAAATAATAATTTACAATTTCCAGTATTTTTTGGAATTATAGATTCACATATTACCATGAAGGTATCAAAGAATGGTGAATGATATTTCTTTGTAAATGATTTTGAATGAAAACCTTTAGCTGAACAAGAAATAAGAATTTATGTGAATAAATTTATTGACCATAAAAGTAAATATAATAGAGAAACTAAACAAAGAGAGTTCACTTATAATTCTCCATTAGAGGAATCAGTACTATGAGAACAGGTACTTCTTTGAAAAACCAACAATGAATGAGTATTACAAATCAATCTGAAAGATAAAATTGATTGAGCATTTGCAAAAACCTTTCCATCAGAGTGGAATTATGAGTTTAATGGGATACACGATTCTTTCTTTGTAACTTCAGCTTCAGAGAATAACCTAACATATAACCATTCTCACTGGAATGCATGAATTGCTCCTTGGAATTTTGGGTACACAATAGATTCTGGTTGGTATTATCGTGATGAAAAAGATGAATCTGTTCCAAGTTTATCATCTTGGGGAAGAGTTGAAAAAGAATTTTATTCACACTTATATACTGATAGAATGCTCTATCTTCCTTGAGAGGAAGTAAATATAAAAGCAGTAATAAGAAAATCAACAGATTTAAGTATACCAAAAGATAAGGAATTTGAATTAGTGGTAAAAAATTCTAAAAATAAAGAAATTCTTAATTCAAAACTGACACTCAGTGAATACTGAAGTATTTCAGAAAAACTTAAATTAGATACAACATCACTTCTTTGAAGCTATTCTATTATTGTGAAAGATGATAATTGAGAATATGCTAGAGGATATTTTTCAGTTGAGGTTTTTAAAAATCCAAAATTTAAGAATGATGTTTCTTTAAAAACTATATGACTAAATGGTGATGAAGTAAAGATTGATTGAACAGAAGCAGACAATAAATATAGCTGGAGGACAAACCATGTTTGAAAATTTCAAATTGAAACAACAGTTGATTCAAAATATTACAATGGTTGAGTTCCTAAGAATGCTGCTTATACTTACAAGATTTATAAACAATATTTCTACGATAATTCTTATTGGAATGATTGTTATTGGGGATGTTTCTGGGAACCTGAGAAGCAATTTTATACAGAGTGAAAATGAAGTCTTGATGAAAATTGAAAAGCTGATTTTAAAGTAGATGTTACATTTGAATCGAACTATGATGATTATAAATACATTGTAGAAGTGACAGTTGTAGATAAAGCTTGAGAGAGTATTACTTGAAGCAATTCAATTATTGCCAAATTGCCCACTCATTTGAAAAAATGGAATAGAAATGCTAATTTGAAATTTGAATCAAAAAATAATTATTATAAAAAAGGTGAGAAAGTGATTATAGAATGAGGTCTTTCACAATGAAAATGGACTTCAGATTATAGTAATAAATATTTATTTGTAATTAAAAAGAAGGATTACAAAACAAATTATATAGATGATGTTAGGTGATATAAAAGACCAGTAACTGTTGCTCAAGAAAAACTAGAAAAGGTTCTTCTTATTAACTCTTCAGAGTTTAGAGTTACTGCTGAGTGAAAGCTAGAGTTTGATTTTATTCCAGAAGAAACAGGAGAATATGTTTTTGAATATGGAAAAATTAATTCTGCATTCTTTGATGTTCCTAATAACAAAAATAAAAATAAAGAATTACTTCTTCTTATAAGTAAATTTAATAAAGAGAAAACACTTGAAGTTGATAACTGAACCCAAGAATTGTTTTTAATGGAACCAAACTATGATGTAATCAATTATTTAAATAACACTTGTGATGATACTGATAAACTTTGTAAAAGAGATAACCTCAGATCCACTCTTGAATGTAGAAGCAATGTCAGTAAAGGATGAGAAAACATTAAGGATGATAAATGTAAGAGTGATAAAAGTGTATTAAGTATAAAGCAAAAAGTGACTTTAAATAATCTATTAGATAGCTCTAAAAATTATTTTACCATTCTATCATATTGAAATGAAGATGCTCAGAACCCAATTGTGAGTGATAATAAGGTGAGTGTTTTATCTGAAAAAATTAGTTACAAGCTTTGAGAAACAGCTAAAATAATGATCAGATTACCATTTTCTAAATGAAAAATACTTTGGACAGTTGAAAAACAGTGAGTACTTAAGAAAGAATATATAGATGTTACATCTAATATGTTTTTCAAGGAAGTACTTGTTGATGACACATTTGTACCTAATGCATATATTTGAGTAGTAGCTATTGAAACTGGGAGTTGAAAAGTAATTCCTGAATACAAAGTATGATATACAGAAATTGTAGTTGATAAATCAGATAAAAAATCATTTGTAGAAATTAAAACAAATAAAAAAATATATAAACCAAGAGAAAAAGTGGTACTTGATATCACCAACACTCTTGCTAACAAAACTTGAAAACAATCAGAACTTACAGTAATGGTGGTTGACGATAGTCTTATTAGTTTGATGTGAAATGTAGATTTGAATACGTTAGAAAAATTTTATAAAAAGCTTCCTTTTCAGGTGCAAACTAGTCTAACTAATTTGGCAATGCTGAAAAACTATTACTTTTCTAGACCATGAATAGTCGGATGAAGTGGTTTCTGAAACTTTAAATGATGAGACTCTGCTGTGAGTTCTAGAACTATATTTAAAAATACAGCATATTATAACCCAAATGTTATAACAACTAATTGGTGAACAGCTAGAGTTGAATTTGAATTGCCTGATAATCTTACTAATTTTAGAGTAATGGTGGTAAGTAATTCAAAAGACAACTTCTTCTGATATGCTTCAGAAATGATTGAAGTAAGAAAAAATGTTGTAATAGAAGATAAAACTCCTCTGATTTATAGACTGTGAGATAGAACAGAAGTGAGTGCACAAGTGTTTAATCAAACTGATAAAGAAATCTGATTTAAGGTACAGTTCAAATCAGAAGATATTGAGGTGAATAAAGCTGAAAGATTAGTGGTAGTCTGAGCAAAGAGCAGTGAATTAGTTACCTTTTGGACAAAGTGAACATTAGATAAAAATAAAGATATTAGTTATAAAATATTAGCTCTATGAGATAGTGTAGATAATTCTGATATTTTAGAAAAAACTATTGAAAATAAAGAATTTCCAAGCTTGACAACTGTTTTCTCAACTTGATGACTAGCAAAAGCACAAGAAGTTCAGAACTTAAAAATTGACATTCCAGCTAATGTTGATTTAGAAAAATCTACAGTAAAAATTAGTTTTTCAAATAATGTGTTAGAAGGGATTCAAGAAACACTTAATTCATTATTAGTATACCCATATTGATGTATTGAACAAACGATGAGCTCTACATATCCAAATGCAGTTCTACTTAATTTTGCTAATTTATTTCCATGAATTATTTCTAAAGAGGAAGCTGAAAAAAACTTAGAAACAGGGATGAATAGAATTTCTTCAATGCAACTCTCTAATGGATGATTTGGATATTGGCAATGAGATACTGAGTCCAACTTACATATAACACCATATGTACTCAGGAGAATAGTTGATATGAAAAACTTTGGAACAAAGGTTCCTGAAAATATGATAGAGAGTGCTCAAAAATATCTAGAAAATAACTTTTCTAAAATTACTGATAATATTGATAGAGCAGAAACTTTTTATGCTTTTGCTAAATTGTGAGAATGAGAAAAAGCATATAATGCTCTTTTGAAAAATATTGATACTTCAACATTTTCAAGACATGAATTAATTGCTTATACATATTGATTACTTACTTGGGATAAAACTAAACACAAAACTGAGATAGATAAAAATATTACTGTAATTATGTCTAAACTAGGTGATACTAAAAGTAATTACCGGTATTGGTCTGAAAAAAGTGATAAAGCATTATTTACATCAATGCTTATAGATTATGATTATGATACACCAGAAGTTGAAAAACTTATTAAGGAATTATATTGAATAGATTGGTTTAATTATTATTATTCAACTACTGCTAAAAATAACTCTTTTATAGCCTTTTCTAAGTATATGCAAAAGTATGGGAGAAATTCTAGTTCTAACTTTGCATTTTCAATTTGAGCAATCCATAATAGAGACAAGAGATTTAACCTATGATGAGAACAGCCTAATACTATTACTAGAGAATTTAAATTGAAAGACATAGTTCAATACAAAGAGAATCATATTGAACTGACTAGCTATGTGTTATGAGGGAAAAGTATTTTTACAAAATTACAATTGGAAGTATATCCAGAAGATAAATTCAAAATAGAAGAAGTTAGTAGTTGAATGAGTGTAGAAAGAGAAGTATTTGAAGTACTTGATATCAATAAAATTGATGAATGTAGTGCTATACGTTATTGGAGAGACAAGAACTCTGATTGTGATACTACGCTAAAGAAAGTAGAGGATAATATATATACTAAATGAAAGTATTATAAAATTTGAATTAAGGTAAGCTTTGATGAGAATAAGCAGAGAAGAAATGTTGCATTAGAAGATTATATTCCATCAACATTCAAGCCTATAAATTCTAAATTTAAAACAGAGAGTTCAGCAGTAAAAGCATGAAATCAAAAATCATGGTCATGGAATCATGTAGAATATCTAAAAGATAGAGTATTTGCAAATGCCTCTAATGCTTGGTGAAATGATCTATATTTTGAGTATATGGTTACCCCAGAGTTTGAGTGAACATTTATATACCCACCAGTAAGTGCTTATATGATGTATGATTCAGAAATAAGAGCTCATAGTAAATTTGAAACTATTGAAGTAAAATAAAAAACTAGATTATTTCTAGTTTTTTTTTGTTATTTAATTATAATGCTTTTCAAATAATACTAATAAAGAATAAATGGATAAAAAAGGACACCTATATCTTATCATGTGAACAGCAGGTGCTGGTAAATGAACATTGAGAAAAGGTTTAGAAAAAGATAAGAATATAGATATTAAGTTTTTGAAATCATATGTATCAAGGGTAATGAGGAAATGAGAAATAGACTGAGATATATATCATTTTGTAAGTGAAGAAGTATTTAAAAAAATGATTGCTGGAGAAGAATTTTTAGAATATGAAATAGTTCATAAAACAGCATATTACTGAACTAAACTTAGTGATGTTGTTGAAAAGGGTATTGATGCAGGAATTAAGGTTTGTAAGGAGATAGATATTGAAGGTTTGAAAAATATTTTAAAGAATAATCCTCACCTAAAAGAAAATATAACAAGTATCTTTTTAAGCTTAACTCCTGAAAAATTACATGAAAGAATTGAGGCAAGAGGGGCTCATATAACTGATATTGAATTAAAAAATAGAGAAGAAAGTTTAGTTAAAGAAGTGAGAGAAGCTAAAGAGTATTGTGATCATATAATTGATACAAGTGAAAAAACTCCTGAGCAAGTACTTGAAGAAGTAGAAAAGATATTAAAAAAATAGTGATTTTAAATCACTATTTTTTTTAATATCTTCACATTTCATAATCAAAATGACCAATGTCATCATTATATGTATAGATTATTCAATAATCTTTTCATTGTTGTGGATCTGTTGGGAGAAAATCAATAAATCATTCATCAAAGAGCTCTTTTGCATTATATAAAGGTTCAGTATGAGTTTTCATATATTCATCATGTCAGGCTTCAATGTAACTAAGGTTAAGTTCTCTAATTGCTTTATTTAAAAAACCTGAGCATTCAGCATCATCAAGAGAATCATTTTCTTCATCTGTTGATTGTGGGAAAATTTGTTTTCTAGTTTTTTCTATACTCTTAATGGTTTGAGTGTCATTTTTTAACTGACCATTTAGAGCTAGTGCATTTAATTGATTAGAAAAATCTATACAGACAGCATCATTTTGTTCCACAGTTGAAGCCATATTAAGAAACATAAAGAAAGATTTTTCTCTGTCTCACCCTTTTCATTGCATAATAGCTGTCATTACTTTTGCTCACTCAAGTGCATTTTTACTCACACTTGCTACTTTATAATAATAAGAAGCAGATAATCAATCATGAAGGTAATACTGATATATAAATGCTAATTTAAAAGCAATATCAGCATCTTTACAGGTGTCTTTATATTTTTCTTCAGTCCAAAGCTTATTAAGATTGAATTCATTTTTTACAAGTTCTAGTTTTTCAGGATCACAAAAGTTTTTAATTCATTTTTCACCAATCATTATTGCTTCTTGTGTATTGATATCTTGCTCTTCTTGAGAGAGATCTTCATATCTTTCATTATATGAAGGGAGCAAAAGCTCTCAAATAACATAAGGATGTTCAAAATAAGGATTTAATTCAGTAATTAAATCAAGCATAGTATAGAGATACCTTTTATAATCAGAGCTTATTGCATTTCATCCAATATATTGGATTGTTTGTAACCAATATAAATCAGCTCTAAGATTTGCAAATCATAGTGTAGAATGTTTTGCTGTTTCCTTTGTAGGAAGATTTTCAGGGTGATTCACTATACTTTGATTTATTTGTTTAACCTTTGTATAGTTAAGGGAATTAATCTTATAAAAGCTTGAAAGAGCAAGTACAAGTAAAATTATAAATAGGACTATTTTCATTTGTAAATTTTATATATTATCTCAATCAATATCTATTGTGAGTTTACTTTTTCTATTTTGGTTGTGTGGTTTTATAATCTCTGGCTTCTGTGTATTTTGTAACATTAGATAGAGTCTTCTGTCATTTCATACTCATCTACTTTTTGTTTTGATTCATTTTTTTATGTGAGCTATATATGAATGGATTTTTTTTCTTTCATAAGGTCAATATAAAGGAAGCATATATTCTCAACCATTCTCTAAGATAATTCTTACTTTTTCATCAATAAAACTATAAAGACTATCATCTTTTGATATAAGGGAATCATTAATCTTAAGTTTTATATGAACTTTTTCTTCAGTAAAATTATTAACACACATTTGTGTGATTCTTTGTAAAGGTTCAAGTTTTTTTCATTTTTCTTCAGATATTAAATCATCATCATTTGTATGTATATGTATCAAAAATGATGAACTATTCCTTTTTTCAACAGTAATACTAGTAATGTGTATTTGAATTTTTTTAAAAAATTCTTCATAAAATTCAAGGATTTTCTTTTCCATAATCATTGTATGTTACAAAAACTACATTCTCAGTATAACTAACTTAATATATTTTCAAGTTTTAGTCATTTTAATAAAGATTTTTATTTTTCATAGAATTATATTGTAGCTCTCATTACATTTCTTTTGACAAAATAGGAAAAAACACTATATTTGCGAACATAATAGTTATGATAATAAAAAAAGTTAATGGTAGATAAGAATGTTGTTGATGATTATTACTCAAATGTTGGAGCATCTTCATGAAATGCAAAGAAATCTTGAGCAAAAAAATCATTTAAAATAAAGGCTAAGAAAGTAGTTAAAAAGGTAGTAAAAAAAGAAGTTGAAGAAACTACTACAGCAAAAACTCCTGAAAAAGCTGAAGAAAAGAAAATTACAAATACGGTGCCAGCTCCTAAACCTTGAATGAAGGTTGTTAGGAAATTTTCTGATTCAGATAATTGAGAAAGAAAACCTTTCAAAAAACCAGGAGGATATCAAGGTACAAAAAAACCATTTAATAGAAATACTAATGGTGCATCAACTGGATGACCAGCAAGAAAACCATATGTAAAACCTTGAACTAATGGTGCATCAACTGGATGACCAGCAAGAAAACCATTTGTGAAAAGACCATGAACAACATGAGCAACAGGTTGATATAAACCAGCTAACAGACCGTTTAATAGAAATGCAAGTGCATGATCAAATGCTTCTAGAGCTCCTCAGAAACAAGAGAAAGTTTTTTCAAACAATAAGAAAAAGTGATGAGGACAAAAGTATAATACTCCAAAAAATTCAGCTTTAAAACCTTATAATAAAGGAAAAAAATATAATAATAAATGGGGTGAACCAGAAGAAAAAGTATTTTCAAGAGCTAAAAAGAATGCAACAGCAAAGATCGAAAAGAATGTTGAAGATATCAAACAAAATCTTGTAGAGAGAAAATGACAAACAGTAATTGTTAGAGATGTTTTAAGTTTAAAAGAGTTATCAGAAAAAATTGGTGTAAACATGGTAAAGCTTATTGCTGAGTTTATGAAAAATGGAATGATGGTAAACATCAATTCTAAAATTGATTTTGATTCTGCAAGTATTATTGCAGAGGTGTTTGAAATCAAGCTAAAAAGAGATGATAAAGAATGATTGAAAGTTGAAGATTTGATGATCTGAAATATTACAGAACTATTAAAAGAAGATGATGAATCAGCTTTAGAAGATAGACCACCTGTAGTAAGTATTATGGGACATGTTGATCATTGAAAAACTTCACTTCTAGATAGAATAAAGACTACTTGATCAAATGTAACTGAATGAGAAGCTGGTTGAATTACTCAAAGTATATGAGCTTATCAAGTTGAAAAAGATGGTAAAAAAATTACATTTTTAGATACACCAGGTCATGAAGCATTTACTGTGATGAGAGCTAGATGAGCTAAATCAACTGATATTGCAATTTTGGTGGTTGCTGCTGATGAATGAGTAAAGCCTCAAACTATTGAGTCAATAAACCATGCAAAAGAAGCTTGAATTCCTGTTGTTGTTGCTATTAATAAAATGGATAAAGAATGAGCTAATCCAGATCACGTAAAAGGTCAATTAGCTGAACACTGACTAACTGCTGAAGATTGGGGTGGAGATACTCCTATGGTTCCAGTTTCCGCACAATCAGGTTTTGGTATTGATGAACTTCTTGAAATTGTTCTGCTAGTAGCTGAAATGAAAGAACTCAAAGCAAATCCAAACAGAAGATGAGTAGCAACAATCATTGAATCTCATCTTGATATGAAATTATGACCTGTATCTACTATTCTTGTTAATACAGGTACAATTGAAAAAGGAGATTATGCAGTATGTAATGATTCATTTTGAAAAATTAAAGTTCTAAAAAACTTTGAAAATAAATGAGTAAAAAAAGCATTTCCTTGAGACCCAGTTCTAATTGTAGGACTTGATAAAGTAGTAGGTGGTTGAGATGTTCTTCAAATTGTAAGAGATGCTTCTCAAGCAAAAGAGAAAGCTCTTGATTACAGAGATATTATTCTTGCTAAAAAGAAAAATGAGGTATCTGGTCTAGAGGTTCTTATGTCTAGAATTAAAGCTTGAAGCCTTAAACAACTTAAGGTATTAGTAAAAGCTGATTCAAACTGAAGTCTTGAAGCACTTAAAGTAGCTCTAACTAAATTATCAACCCCAGAAACAAATGTTGCTATTATTCATTCTTGAGTAGGGAATATTACTGGTTCAGATGTAATAATGTGTAGTTCATCTAAAGCTATACTGATTTGATTTAATGTTGCAGTAATTCCAACAGCGAAACAGGCTCTTGAATCAGAAAAGGTTGAATTCATTGAAAGTAAAATCATCTATCATATTACAGAAAGAATTGAAAAAATTGTAACTTGAATGCTTGATCCTAAAGAAATTGAAGTCGTTCTATGAGAAGCTAAAGTATGAGGTATATTCTATACTTCAAAAGAGTTTGTTGTACTTGGTCTTATTCTTCAACCAGAGAATAAAATTGAACCGAATACAAAGGTAAGAGTTATAAGGAAAAAATCAAAAATTGGTGAGGGAGAAATTCTTTCACTGAAATCATGAGTTGAAGAAGTGAAAGAAATGGAAGGGCCATGTGAATGTTGAATTAAGTTTAAATGAACTCTTCAACCTGAAATGTGAGACTATCTTGAAATCTATAAAACAATTATTGAAAAATAAAAACAAAAAAAGTCTAGTATTATACTAGACTTTTTTTATCCTAAAAATATATATAAAGATATTCTTGTGCTATTATATATCTATAATATACAATAACTATTTTGAGAATGGCAATGCTAGATTGACTTTGAATACTGGATTATCTATCTGATTCTGAAAAGGCTCAGTTAGAAATTTTTTGCCAAGAAAAATTTATGCAACCATGAGAGATTCTTTTTAAAGAATGAGATGAGGCAAATGCAATGTATTTCTTGAAAGAGTGAAAAGTAGAAATTTCAAAGAATGTTAAATGAACACCTACAAAACTAGGTGTAATTGAAGCTGAAGATATTCTCTGAGAAATGGC
>CALLPO010000103.1 GCA_938015605.1 uncultured Candidatus Altimarinota bacterium
TTCTTTTAATCAAAAGTCTAAACATAAAAAAATCCTGAATATCACAATCAAAGATTGTAACACACAGGATTTTTTTGGTGGTAGTATGTTCGTAGGTTACTCAATACTTCAACTCATGTCTTAAAGTCATCAGTAGTCTCCATTATCTTTTTAGATAAGAAGTTATCAGACTTATTAAAGAACTCTTTAGCGTAATTCTTTTCTTGCTTTATCTTATTTAATGGATTAATAGGAACTAATAATTCTATTTCAGCATTCTCTCAATCAAATTTAACTTTCTTAATAAGTAGTCTACATATTTCTGCTTTTGATTTATAATCTAAGTTATCTAGATTCCCTTTTACTATCTTTGATATATAAGAGATATCTTGAATTTTAGCAGAAACCATTGTAGTATCACCGAGCTTTTGCTCTAGAATATTCTTTTCTTCCTTAATCCCCTTCACCTTGTTCTGATTCTCTCTTAATTTAGATTGAACCATTTCCATAGAATCTTTATCCATCATAGATACCATTTCAAGAAGACCATTTGAATTATCTTCTATCTTTTTAAGAGATTCGTTTAATAATACTATTTGTTCTTTAATCCCCTTTGTTTTTTCATCTGAAAGGTTTCAAATGTTTCTTAATTCTTTTTCTAAAATCTGAGGATGTAAAAGAACTTGTTTTATTTGATTCCAAACAGCAGTATCAATAATATTTGCAGATACTCAACGTGAACCTATATCATCAAAATTAGTCACCTTTGAGCGATTCACATTTATTCTATAGTTCTTAGTCCCTTTAGTTGCTACGTATCAGGTATATTTGTAGCCTGTAACACTACATTCAATTAGCTTGGCTAACATATATACATTTTTCTTTTTCGTAGACCTGAGAGAGAATTTTTGATTATCTATTAGTATTCTTTGAGCTGAATTATATAAACTCTTTGAAACAATCTTTGGAGATTTTCAAATAATCCATTCAGATTCATCTTTAAGAGTTCTTTTTCATTTTACTACCCTATGCTTATTTTGTATAAGCTTTCATATGTATATCTCATTATGGAGTATTTTTTGGATCGTTGATTTTCTCCAAAGGTTACTATGTTTTATTTTAGTTTTTCTTCATTTCCCTAATCCTCATTTACTTCAATACGTTTCCACTTTCATATCATTGAGCTTCTTTACAATCTGTGAAGTAGTCAGTCCGTCTTTTACCAGCATTCTATATATCATCTGAATAATCTTTGCCTCCTCTTCTTCTATTATTAAGAATCATTCTGTATCTTTCCTATATCCATATGGAGTATTCCCTCTTCACCATTTTCATTTTTTCATCGTTGATAGTATACCATTGAAAGTTCTTTCTTTAATAAGTTCTCTTTCAAGCTCTGCGATACTTCACATCATCTGAAGACTCATCTTTCAAAAGGCTTGAGTGGTATCAAAGGGCTGAGTAATAGAAGTAAAACCTATACCCATATTTTCTAAAGCCTCTATTCATTCTAAGAGGTATAAAGATTTTCTGAAAAATCTATCCACTTTCCATACAAGAACAATATCAAATTCTTTTCTTTGTGCTGATTGAAATAAGGATTCTAAAGCTGGTCTATTTTCTTTCTCAGCTCCTGAACGTCATTCATCTACAAAGATATGCTTATCATCCAATCTAAAGCCTTGAAGTTTTACATAATTCAATAAAGCCTCTCTTTGAATATCAAGACCATTTCAATGATTTACTTGTTCTTCAGTTGAGACACGTATGTATATAGCAACTTGTTTCATTTGATACTAGTTAGATTATATGTTTTATATATTAATATGAATATGACAAAACAACAGACAATTATATTTTTTATGTAAAAAGATAGTTGAAAACTATTTTATAACATTCACATTATACACTTCATTCACCCTTTGGAGAAAGGGGTTAAGGAACGAGAACGCAAGTCCTGAAGGACCTTTGCTTACCTCTCGTTTTCCTTTAATCCCCTTTCAATCCCCAAAAGTGAACTTAGTGAAGATAGTGAACTATTCTGAAATACCATATTGTCTATAGTACTTCTCAATTACAGCTTTATTCTCAGACATATCGAATACAAATCATGAATTTGTTCTTCTTCATTGTATCTGATGAGCCTTAAGGATAGCTCCTAATCTTCTAGGAAATATTTTATACTCACTATCTATATTAAATAATAAATCCTTATAGCTTATTTGATTACTCTCAATAGCTAGGTCCTTTATAGCTCTGAATATATTTCCCTCTAAAGAAAGGTATCTATCTTTTTTTAATTCTTCTTGAAAGAGAAAGCTATTTAAAATAATGATTGTTTTGTGGTTTTCATCTTTACAGATAGAAAGAAGAGGATTGATTATCTGATTTAATCTAGATTCTAGTTCCTCAATTCTCCCATTAAATACTTCTATCTTATTCCAATTATTATATCTATATCTTAAAAGCTTGTTTCTTAAAGCCATAGCTTCAGATTCAAATACCTTATCAAGATTAATAGGTATATCTTTTCTATCCGTACGCTTCATTATATAGGATATACAACGACTCTCGAGAGCCATATCAGAAAAGAACTCACGACTTCATATTATCTTTGGTCAAAATACTTTATATGCTTTTGGTTCAAATTTATCACCATCTGCACGCATGATAGGAAGTCATTTCTGAAATCCATTATTTAGTATCTTAATCATATCATTAGTAGTATCTGATTGACGTATATCAGCTTCATCAAATACGAGTGTTCATTCTATAGAGTCTATAATACGAAAGAGAGCAGAAACAGATATTCAACCATTCGCCATTATAGGTTGATAACATAGTCATCCAACAACCTTAAGAAAACGACTCTTTCAACTCCCATAGTCTCCAATTACTCTTAGGTATGGAAGCTCTGTAAAATGTGGAAAGAAATATGTCATAAGTACATAATAAGTAGAAACAATCTCATATTCTTCTGAGACATCTACATATTTATGAATAAAGTCTTGGACCTCTTTAAATATTGCTTCATCAGATTCATACTTTCAAAGAGTAGATGGAAAAAGAAGCATTCAAGATTTAATGTATTCAGAATCATACTTTAAAGGATTATAAATAGTATTATCTATAGTTATTGTTTTTTGTTTTTCTATTCATCCTGTATTTACATCTGCTACTGCAAAGAAAGATTGTCTTCATGCAACAATAGTATCTACTAAGACAATATCATCATTATGATTTATAAGTGGATTATTAGAGGTTTTTGTTTTTGTATTAGATACCGAAGTATCATCGAAAAAAGAATCAAGTTCAGAAAGAGATTCATTTCGCAGGGTATCAAAGTCTGTCATAAGAGTTTTAATTAATAAATAAATTTAGAAAGTTCTTCAATAGCTTGTTTATTAGAAATCTTTAAATATCCAGCAGTAAATTCTATAGGAGTACCTCACTTCTGACATCCAAAGCAATAAAAAGAATTGGTTTGTGGATAGAGTTTTAAACTTCCAGTTCTATCATCATGGAAGGGACAAAGAATGTTTCATCTTTGTCAGGTTTTTTTTCATGTAAACCTTTCTACTATTCTTTCAATAGGAATTTGTTTCACCTTGAGAATCTTTTCTCTCGATAAAACATTAGTATTTCTTTTATTCTCAAACTTAAGTTGTAAAAGATACTTCCAGCTTTTTATAGTAGCATTCATCTGCAAGATTTCTGATCATCAATTGAACTCAAATATAGTTCTTTCAAGAAAAAACTTAGGTATCTCAGAAAGAAATTCATAGTATGGTTTCTTCATTAATTCCTTTAATCGATTCTTGAGTGTTATGGTAAGTTCTTGAGATTCCTTCTTTTTTTCATGAATAAGAGTCTGTAATTCATTCTTAGTCATTTGAGAAAGGATTTCTCTTTCTATGTGATACTTACTTTGATGTTTCAAATATTGTTTTTCAATCTCATCCATTGAAATATCATTTAGAAGATAAGTCCTCTAGAATAATGTCAGAGATACGTGATATCTTTTCAGCGTATTCACTAGATTCAATGAATGTGAGAGATGTCAGAATTTTCTGAGACATTATCCAAAGAGGTATAAAAAAATAAGAGTTTGCCTGTACAAGCAATCTCTTATTATGGGGTAAAAATTATTTTTTCGAGTTATGATATCGGTAACTACTTTCCGTAAACTATTAAAAAGCTACTTCTATACTCGCATTTGAAGGACGAAAGAAATCTCAGGTAAGTATTAATTTTAATTCATCTTTATTACTATATGAAATATTCTTCTTTCTTAAAATTTCCTTTATTACTCATTGTTTAAATACTAAACCTTTTAATTTCTCATATCATTTAAAATTATTTTCATCTAAATAATCCATCATTTCTCAGAATGATACGGAATATTCTCCATCCTTTTTTAATTGATAAAATAACTGTATTAATTGCTTAGGCTTTCAAGCAATAAGTTTATCCTCAAAATCTCATATATGTAAGACTCATTTTTTCATATAAGAGGCTTTTTTATTTATTGTTTCTCTAACTTCCTTTGAAGTAAATAACTTTCTCTCGACTCCAGTAAAACTTAATAATTTAAAAATAATCCTCCCTTCCTTTATGATGACATTCTTTATTTTTAAGTTTCCTCCATATTCTAAGTCTTTCAATAAAAAATATACATACCTATCATCTCATTTAATAAAGTCCTTAAAGACATATCATACTTCTAATTCTCAAGAATATGTTCTTTTATCTTCTAAGGTTTTATTGATTTCACTAAAAAGTTTTTCTCATACTTCATCTTTATTCTCTTCTCATGTTCCAAGCTCATCTTCAACAATATAAAAAAGACTATCTATGAAAGAATTTTTAGGTCTTATATGTATATCTAATTCAATATACTTTGGTTTCTTATCATATAATTCTTCAAATTCTTCTGGATCAAAATGAAATCTTCATTTTCTTTCTATTCTAAATATCCTTTTTATGAAGCCTGCCTTATAGTCTTTTAGAATTTTATCTAATTCTTTATCTATAGTATTATAGTTTCTAATTGAAATATCTAAAAGTCATTTTTTACATAACTCTAAATAATACTCTTTAAATAAAGTATATCTACTAGAACTAGATATCTCATATCATTCACCATACGCAATTAAATAATCTGATTTATAAGAAAATTCCTTTGATGAGTAAACATTTATAAAATGTAGTAATTTATTTATCATCCAAATATTTTAGAAAAGATATATAAAATAAATATACCTATTCACCCCCAGAAAGCATAAACCCATGGAGCAAAGTATTTCTTTGTACCATATTTAAAAACCTCAACAAACAATGACCATAAAGAAGAGAAAAACCATCAAATTAAAGAAAAGAGCACTTGAAATAGTTGCATATTAATAATTTAATTATTACATTAATACAAACTATATCTAATTATTATATTTTGTCAATGTATTTATATACTATATATACACTTATTAACATTTTATCCACATAAAAAGTATTTTTACCTTGATTGGTTAGTGGTTTCTTTTAAAGTATTAGATGAGAATTATTCATAAAAACATAATATGTATCGAGCTACAAAAAAAGCCTCTGAAGGAAAACCCAGAGGCTAATCAGTAGAGAAGTTAATATAATTTTCTCTTGTTGGCACAAGGAATTATATTAATTATTTCAGGTTTGCAATAAAATTAATATTTTTTAAATAATACCAAAATGGCTAACAAAGTTACATGTATCAATAAAATTGATAGAAATAGTGCTTATGAAAGAATAACGCACATTTGATGAATTAAGGATAGTGATGGATGAAGATTCAAAATCACACAACAAGAAGCAATTGATTATATGAAATCTAAAACAGCATACTTCTATACTGATATAAATTGAGATAGAGCAGATGTCATAATTGCTAGTAGAAATGGAAGAGAGTATATCAAGACAGAAAATGATTGAGATGAGCCTAATAACCTTTTATCTCTACCAGAATGTTAATAAATAAGAGGCCAGATTTCTCTGGCCTCTTATTTATATTTTTCTATATTTTCTCAATAAGGATTTATTTTCCAATAACCATCCTCCCATTTTATTAATTTCCAAAGATTAAAGTTTTTATATTCTAATGATTTAATTTTATCTCCATCTAAAATTAAAACAAGTGCTTTTCAAGAAACAGTAGCTTTTCATTTTTCCTTATCAATAATCAGTTTTCCTATTTCAATAGGATATACCTGCATTTTATTAACTAAAGCACAATTTTGTTTTTCTTTTCTTTTTGTTCACCATTGCTCATACATATTTGAATCTACATTTACTTCAGAAATCCAATAACAGTCTGTTCAATATTTTTTATTATATGTCTTGTAAAAATCTATTACTGAATATTCATAACCTTGAAGCAACTCCTCTTTTGTTGTTTCATAGTTTTTTAAATATATAATGTAATTTATTCATTTTTTTATACTTCAGCCATACGTAGTTATAAGAGGGTAAATAATAAGTCCAATTATAAAGATAGTAGCTAATTTTTTACTATTAGTTCATGATATAATATTATTCTTTAATATTTGATATAATTCTTTTAACTCAAGGCAAATATCATCCAAGAATAATTTTATAAGTTCCCATATAGCATTTATAATATCTGAAAGCTTATTAATTTTTTGATTTGGATTTTTCATTATGATATGTTCTTTTTAGCAATTTCTACAATATCTTCAATTACTTTTGATGAAATATGTCAGGTATCTTTTATTGATGGTTCAGAAAATATTATCCTCATAGCATTATTAAGTATTTTTTCTCTATCCTCAGAATATCATTTGATTAACTCTTCCATAGTTTCCAAAGCTATTGCTTTAAATTTATATGCTTCATAGAGTTTTTTATTATTGATGTATTGAGAAAGAGAAAAATATGAAAAGTACCCCAATATAGCTAGAACTGAAATCCTCAATAAAGAATCTCATGTTGATAATCCATCACCCTTAAGAATAAAGAATATTAATATAGATATGGATAATACTCATAAAATACTCGCTATGATTAACCAAAATGAATTTTTATTCCACCTTACTTCATGTTCTCATGCTTTAATATTAAATTTTTCAGCTTTTCATTGGAGTGATGCAGACAATGCCTTTCATTCTGAGTCGATCCAATTATCAGCTGT
>CALLPO010000104.1 GCA_938015605.1 uncultured Candidatus Altimarinota bacterium
ACATAGATAATCTTTTCTTCAAGCCATTTCCCGAGCTGAATAGCCAAAGTAGATTTTCAAATTCCAGGCTCTCAACTCAAAAGCACCACACTCCCTTGCACAATCCCTCCTCACATCACGGTATTTAATTCACTAGACTTAGATTGAATCCTATTCTGCTTAACTTTAATGTTTTTTATATTCTGCAGTTTTCTCTCCTCTCACTTACTTTTCTCAGCACTCGTAGCCTTACTCTCCTTAAACTCCTTCAAAGTGTTCCACTCCTTACAAAAACCACACTGTCCCTCCCACTTTATACTCTCATTCCCACAATCCGTACAGATATACATTTTTATTTAATTAGTTATATATAAATTTAGTATATATAAAAAATATAAAAAGTGAAATTAAAGTTTGAGAATTATAATTTAGATTGAAAAAATAATTTAATTGACTTTTATTATATTTTAATTATATTAAAATAATATTTTTTACTTTATATAATAATTTAACTAAAATATGTCTATGTGAAATTGAGAATGAAAATTAATTATTCCTGCTGATTGAATGAGTCATGAAACAGTGAATAGTCTTTTTGGTATTGTGAGAGATAATATACCAGAATATGTTGATAGAATTTTAATAAAATTTAATGATCAACTCTTTAGGATTGGAGCTAATTGAGTAAATGATATCATGGAAAAAAATAGTGATTTTTCTTCTATGGAAGATCCTAAACTTCATGATATCCCTCAAACAGTGGCAAATTGAATATCACAATTATCAGAATCTTGATTAGCTGAAAAAACAGAATATATAACAATCCATGCAAGTGGTTGAGTAGATATGATAAAAGCAGCTGTTGAAAGAAAAAAAGAGTTATGATTAAATACAAAAATATTATGTATTACAGTTTTAACTACTCTATGAGAAAAAGGGGCTCAACAATCATTTGATGAGACAGCAAAACATTGAGTTTTAAAATTAGCTAAACTTGCATTAGAATCATGAGCAGATGGAATGGTTTGTTCACCACTAGAGGCACCAATATTAAGGGCAGTTTATTCAGAAAAATATCCAGATTTTAGTATTGTAACTCCATGAATTAGATTTGCTGATAATGAGCAAGATCACCAAACTAGAATTAAAACACCTGCAGATTGAATAGAAGCAGCAGATGCTTTAGTTATGGGAAGCCCAATAGTTAATATGAATAAAGAAACATGAAAACCAGATGAAGAAAAAATGGTTGCAGCAATGAAAAGGTTTTTCAAAGAAACAGATGAAATAAATGAAAAAGCTACAGAAATATTGTATTCTTTTGATAAAGTATTATATACTGGTACAAATGAAGAATTACTACAACATATAGGGGCATTTTATAAAAAACCAGATGATTGAAAATTTTGTAGATTGGCAAGTGGGCTTTTAAGTAATGCTTACATTAATATTGGAGCTACAGAAAGAAATTATTTGGTGTTAGAAAAATTTTCAACAGAAATGGCTTCTAAACTCAACAAAGAACTAGGATTAGATAAAGTTACTCCAGATAAAATTAATGAAGTCAGAAGTGATTATGTAGTTATGGGGGCACAAATGTGAAGTGTAAGGATGTCATGATACCTAGCTGAAAAATTATGAGTTGAAGAAAGTATTTATACTGAAAAAATTTCTGAAAAAGAACAAAAAATGGATGAAATTCTCAAAGTATTTGAGGGATATATGGCAGATGATATTCAAATAGTTAATTTTACTTCAGAAATCTTAAGTATACTTGATAACCCAGATTATGGAGACAATATGGGTTTAAAAAGACATGATATTAATTTAAAATGAAAGAAAGTTATTTTATCAGAGGATATTGTAACAAAATGATCTACTTTAGTAAAAATGGTTGAATTAGTAGAAGAAAAATGATGAGAAGTAGTTTGAATAGCCTGTGTTTGAAACAGGTATTGAAAAGATGAATTTGAATGAATACCATTAATTTCATGCTACACTCCACCTGCATTTGAATTATATTGGGATGAAAATACTCCTGAAGAGGCAAGGGGAAATCATGATGAATTACCAAAAAACTCAGATATTGCTGAAAAGCCAAAGAATGAATGGACTGAATTGGTTGATAGTATGAAAAAATAAACTTAAAAGACTTCTAAATACATTAGGAGTTTTTTTGTTTATATATTTTCATAAATTTCTCTTGCAAAAGAAAATAATATTCTTATTCTCTTTACAACATAGTCAGACTAAAAAAAAACTCCATAAAATTATTTGATGTATAACCTTGGTGTTTTTTTATTTTTAAAATCTACTCTTTAAAAATCTATAAAATGAAACTAATATTTGTAACTGGAGGTGCTATATCAGGTTTGGGGAAAGGGGTAACTTCATCATCGATTGGTAGGTTGATTAAATCTACTGGAAACAGTGTTGGGATGGTAAAAATGGATCCATATTTGCAGATTGATGCAGGGACAATGAGCCCATATGAGCATGGGGAAGTTTTTGTGACGGAGGATTGAGGGGAGTGTGATTTGGATATCTGAAACTATGAAAGATTTACTGATGAAAATCTAGCAAAAGTTAATAATATTACAACTGGGAAAGTATATCAAAATGTAATTAATAAAGAAAGAGCTTGAGAATTTTTGTGAAAAACAGTCTCTCTTTTTCCACATATTCCTAATGAAATTAAGGAGCAAATTTTAGTGACTGCTAGAAAGTATGATGTTACTATTATTGAAGTTGGGGGTACTATTTGAGATATTGAAAATGCTCCATTTTTGGAAGCAATTAGAGGTTTTAAAAAAGAACTGGGAAGTGAAAATGTGTTTACATGTGTAGTTGCACCACTGCTTCACCTGAACTATTCTGGAGAAGTAAAAACTAAACTTATTCAGCATTCTGTAAGTGATTTAAGAAAAACTTGAGTAATACCTGATGCAATCATTTGTAGAACAGAAATTGAAATGAGTGAAGAGATTAAAGAGAAATTAGCAAGAAGCTGTGATGTTGATGAGAGAGCACTTATTGAAGCAAAAAATGTAGAGACTATTTATCAAGTTCCTGATTATTTTAAGAAACAAGGATTTTTAGATTATCTATGAGAAAAATTAAAAATAGATGTTTCAACTTCAAATTTAGAAAACTGGAATATTCTAGTAAATAAAATTACTGAAGCTCCAATTGTTGTAAAAATATGAGTTGTTTGAAAATATACAGCTTTTGAGGATACATACAAAAGTATAAATGAAGCCTTTATTCATGCTTGAGTGGCTAATAATTCTAGAGTTGAACTTGTTTGGATTGATGCAGAGAATATTAAAACACCTGAAGAAATAGAAAAAGCTTTAAGCTGAGTTAGTTGAGTATTAGTTCCTGGATGATTCTGAGAAAGGTGAGTTGAAGGGAAAATTCTAGCAGTAGAATACGTAAGAAAAAACAATATTCCTTTTCTAGGGATATGCTTATGACTACAAGTTGCTGTTATTGAATTTGCTAGAAATATGTGTGGAATAGATGATGCTCATTCAGCTGAATTTAGTCAGACTTCTCAGAATTTTGTTATTGATTTCATGGAGGAACAAAAAAACATTACAGACAAATGAGGGACTATGAGACTTGGTTCTTACGAAGCTAAATTGTGAGAAAACTCTCTTGCTGCAAAACTCTACTGAAACACTGATATTACAGAAAGACATAGGCATAGATATGAAGTAAATCCAAATTATCATGAAGTTTTAGAAGAAAAAGGATTAACTATTTCTGGGAAAAGTCCATCAAGAGATTTGACGGAATTTGTTGAAATAGAAAATCATCCATTCTTTATAGCTACTCAAGCTCATCCAGAATTTAAATCAAGATTAGAAAGCCCACATCCACTTTTTGTGTGACTTGTTAAAGCCAGTTTAGATAATAAATAGAAAAAATCCCTTTATTAAAGGGGATAGACAAATAATTATAAAAAATATGGAAAAATTAGAAATTTCAAAATCACTTGTATATTATAATACTCATAAGTTTAATGCTGGGTGAGAATTAAGGCAATATATTAATTCAGGGAAATTATTTGCTCTAGTAGTTAAAGTAGAAAGATCTATAAAATCATGAGCCGTATTAGTTCTTGGTTGAGACTGAACTATGCTTAAAGCAATTAAAGATAGTGCTTCTTTAGAGCTTCCTTTTTTATGAGTAAACTTCTGAACAAAAGGTTTTTTATTGCATTCTATTACAGAAATAGAAAACAATTTTGATTTTGATGTACATGATTATCCACTGATTTCATGTAGTGTACAAACTTGAGAAAAAAATCTTGAATCTATTGCTTTTAATGAAATAGATTTTAGAGCCAATACAGGAAAAATTATAGATTTAGATATTACTATTAATGATAATATTAAAACAAATCTTAAATGAGATGGGTTTGTTTTTTCAACTCCAGCTTGATCAACAGGATATAATTTTTCACTTGGAGGACCAATTATTCCTCATTCTGGAATTTCTTTTGTACTAACTCCAAAAGCTCCTTGGCTTCCAAGGTGTTTTAGAAGTGTTCTTATTGATAATTCAAAAACTCTTACCATTAAAAATATCTGAAGGCTTTCAGATATTAAAATAGTATGTGATTGAACAGATTTCTTTGAAACAAAAGATGAAGCAATTACTGTGATAATTAAAAAAGCAGAACTGTGAATTAAATTATTAGTCC
>CALLPO010000105.1 GCA_938015605.1 uncultured Candidatus Altimarinota bacterium
ACCAGACAAGATTAGAGGGCTTTCTCATGGGAAAGTACTCATATCTGAGACAATTAATTATAGAACGCAAAGACCAGAGAGAGGAGGGCTGTTTTGTGAACAAATATTTGGACCACGAAAAAACTACGAATGTGCTTGTGGAAAATATAAGAGAATTAGATATAAAGGGGTTGTATGTGAGAGATGTGGAGTTGAGGTTACAAAAGCAAACGTGAGACGAGAGAGGATGGCTCATATCGAGCTCTATGCTCCTGTAGCACATATTTGGTATCTCAAATCAGTTCCAAGTAGAATCGGACTCTTCTTAGACTTGCCTGTAAAAAAACTTGAACAAGTTGTATACTTTGCTTCATATATTATTACTGATATCTTTGAAGATAAAAGAGCTGAGGCTCTAACAAATCTTGATGAAAGATATAAAGTGACAAAAGTTGAAATGCAAAAAGACCTTCAAAAAGAAGTGAATGAATTAAAACTACAAAAAGAAGCAAAAAAACTTTCTGCAAAGAAATATGATGAAGCTGAAAGATTAGTAATGATGAGGTTAGAGGATCTTGATGCTGAATTTGAGGAACTCAAAAAATCACTAACAGGATTATCTGTTGGTGAAGTTATTTGAGAATTAGAATATAGAGTATTAGCTGAAAAATTTCCACATGTATTTGTTGGTTGAACTTGAGCTGAACACTTAAAAGTTCTACTCGAAAGAATTGATTTAACTGAATATATCATAGAAATGCAAGCTCAATTAAGAGTTGCAACAAAGGCTAAGCAAAAGAAGTTAATGCAAAAAATTAAACTTGCATCTAACCTTCTTAAGTCAGGTCAAAAACCTGAATGGTTTATTCTTACTGCTCTTCCAATTGTACCGCCAGATCTTAGACCAATGATTCAACTAGATGGTTGAAGATTTGCAAGTTCTGATCTAAATGATTTATATAGAAGAGTTATTAATAGAAATAACAGACTGAAAAAACTTATTGAATTAGGAGCTCCTGACGTTATTCTAAAGAATGAAAAAAGAATGCTTCAAGAATCAGTAGATATGTTAATTACTGGTGATACTAGAAATAATAGATCTGGATTCGTAAGTGCTAATAAGAAAAAACTAAAATCTCTTACTGAAGTTCTTAAAGGGAAACAAGGTCGTTTCAGACAAAACTTACTTGGTAAACGTGTCGATTATTCTGCAAGATCAGTAATTGTTGTTTGACCTACTCTTCCAATGGATCATTGTTGAGTACCTAAAGAAATGGCTTTAATCCTATTTAAACCTTTCATTATTGCTAAATTAATTGAAGATGGTTATGTTTATAATGTAAAACATGCTGAAAAATTTATTGATAAAGGAACTAAAGAAGTTTGGGATGCACTTGATGAAGTTATTGAAGGGAAGTATGTTCTTATGAACAGAGCTCCGACACTTCACAGACTTTCTGTACAAGCATTTAGACCAGTATTAATTGAATGAAAAGCTATTCAACTTCACCCTCTTACATGTTGAGCATTTAATGCAGATTTTGATGGTGATCAGATGGCTATTCATTTACCTATTACTGATAAAGCTCAACAAGAGGCTAGAGAATTAATGGTAACTTCTAAGAATTTACTAGCTCCAAGTTCTTGAGATCCTATTGTAACACCTTCTCAAGATATGATTCTTGGTTGTTATTATGTTACAGCTATGGACACTGAAGCTAAAGGTTCAGGACAATTATTTTCATCAATTACAGATGCTTGAGTAGCTTATGAGGCATGAGCTATTACTATTAAATCAGCTATCAAAGTTAGAGTTAATGGTGAAATAATTGAAACTTGTTATGGTAGACTTATTTTTAATGAAATTACTCCAGAAGATATTGATTTTATCAATGAAACTGTAGGTAAATGAGTATTAAAAAGAGTACTTGCTGATAGTTATGAAAGATTAGGTTCTGAAGTTACTGCTGCATTTGTTAATAGAATTATGACTTTTGGTTATGATAATGCTACCATTTCTGGGTTAAGTATTTCGAAAGAAGATATGGTGATGCCTTCAATTAAAAAAGAACTTCTAGAAGAAGGTTCTGAAAAAGTTAAAACTATTCAAAAAGCTCACTGGAACTGATTAGTTACAGCTGAAGAAAAATTTACTCAATCTGTTGCAATATGGGCTGGTGTAAAAAACACTATTGAGAAAGAGATGAAGGCTTGATTCCTACCATCTAATCATGTATTTGCTTATATTGATTCAGGTGCGAGATGAAACTGGGGGAATGTAACTCAATTATGTTGAATGAAGGGGTTAGTAGCTTCGACTTCAGGTAAAACTATTGAGCTTCCAATTAAATCAACTCTAAAAGAATGATTTAGTACTCTAGAATACTTTATTGCTACACATGGTTGAAGAAAAGGTAAATCTGATACTGCTCTGAAAACAGCTCAATCGGGTTACCTAACTAGAAGACTTGTAGATTCATCACAAAATATTATTGTTAAACAAGATGACTGTAAATCAGTTCATTATAAAACAGTAAAAGCTTCGGACGCTGAGTGAAGTTTTGCAGAAAGTTTTGAAGATAGAATTTACTCTCATACTATTGCTACTCCTGTTAAAGACTCAAAAGGTAACGTAGTTATTGAATGAGGAACAGTAGTTGATAAAGATTTATTAGCTATAATTGCTGAGAATAAAATAGTAGAAGTAAATATTAGATCAGTACTTACTTGTGAAAGTGAAGGTTGAGTATGTCAAAAATGTTATGGTTTAGATTTAGGTCTAAATATTCCAGTTGAAATTGGTACTCCAGTTTGAGTAATTGCTGCTCAATCTATTTGAGAACCAGGTACTCAGCTTACTATGAGAACTTTTCACTCATGATGAGTTGCAACTGAAGGATGAGACATGACACAAGGTTTATCAAGAGTTGAAGAGCTTCTTGAAGCAAGAGTTCCAAAAGCTCTGTCAGAAATTTCTGATATTGCTTGAACAGTTGAAGTAAATAATATTGAAGATACAACTGTTGTAAAAGTGGTTGCAAATGAGCTTGAAGTTGATGAATACTATTATTCAGACAAATTTGAAGTAGCTGTTAAAGTTGGTCAAGAGGTAAAAGCTAAGCAAATTATTGCTAGAAACAAAGCTGAAAGACAAAGACTTACATCTCTATTTGCAGGGAAGGTTACAAAAGTTGAAAATGGTGTAATAGAAATTAGTGATGTAGAATCAAGAGTATATGAATATAGTTTCGATCTTTGAACAACTATTCTTGTAAAAGATGGAGATGTAATTGAGAAAGGACAAAAACTTACTCTCTGAAACCTAAGTCTTCAAAAACTTATGGATGTATCATGAGTGGTTGCTTCTGAACAATATATTGTTGATGATATTAAATCTATCTATGCATCTCAAGGTCAAACAGTTAATTCAAAACATATTGAAATTATTGTTAGACAAATGTTCTCTAGAGTAAGAATTCTAGATAAATGAGATACAGAGTTTTTCCCTGGGGACGTTATTGATATCATTAAATTCAAAAATGCTAACGATGCATTAATGAAAGAAGGGAAAAAAGCTTGAATTGGTGAAAGATTACTTCTTTGAATTACTAAAATTTCATTATTTACAGAATCATGGTTATCAGCTGCTTCTTTTCAGGAAACTGTTAGAGTGCTAGTTGAATCATCAGTATCTGGTAAAATTGATAAACTTGAACAACTGAAAGAAAATGTAATTATTTGAAGACTTATTCCTGCAGGGAAAGAGTATAGAAGAAAACATGGATTTGAAGAAGAACAAGTGGTAGAACAAGAAGAATACTTCGATTCTAAAGAAGAAGAGGTTGATATTTCAGAAAAACATATGGCTGAAATTATCAAAGAGATGGAAGAAGAAAGCAATTTCTAATTGACATCCAAATAAAAACATTTACTATATTTTAGTAAGTGTTTTTATTTTGTTAAATTTTTAATAAATGAAGCTAAGTGAAGATAGCCAATACTGGCCTAAAGATAAGACTAAAGAATTCTTTAATGAAATATGATGTGGTGAATTAGATACATGAGATGATTCATATGAATGAATAAAGTGATACAAATGACTAGAATCGCTACAAAATTATTTCAAAAAAAATACTACTTGAATTATAACAAAAGCTGATAGTGAATTTGTGAGAGATTTAAGTAGTGAGAGTCAAAGCTTTCTTAATAATATGACAAAAGAAGAAGAAAATGATTTCAAAGATATTATTGATATTATCTTAGATAATAAAGAAGATGCAAAAATCAATTTTCAAGAAAGACCCTATGAACCTAAGAATGATTCTGCTCTAAAAGGATTACTTTCATCCCATTAAAAAAAACTCTCACAATTTGTGAGAGTTTTTTTAATTTTACATGTCATTTAACATTTTCAGAACGTCATCTGGATCTTTATCATCAGCAGAATCCTTAGCTTGAGCTTTAGAAACTTTATCTTTGGCTTTTTTCATTTGGAATTCTTGCCATTCAATAAGATGTTTTTCATTAAGAGATTTAATTTCTTTTTGGTATTTAACTTCTAGTTCTTCTAATTTTTTCTTTTCAGTTTCTAGAATATTGTAGAGTCTATCAATTTGAGAGTCTGTCATTGAAGGCATAATATCAAACCAGTATTGTCTTTCATCATCATCCATTGATTCTGTATTGAGAATCAATTTGATAAGCTCAGGGAACTTTGTTTGTATTTCATCACCAAGATAAAATGTTGTCCCATTGTGTTTTATATCTGCCATAATCCTTTATTTATTAATATTAGTTACTGTTTACTTCCTTAGTATATCAAAAAGTATAAAGATTTGCAAAAAAAAAATACTAAATATAATTGAATGTATACAATTGAACTCTGAAAATGGTTTTATAAATCTAATTATTCATACAAGTGTTTCTTATTTATTTTGCAATATACGTTATTATCCTCTTGATGGTTTGGGGGTTTTATGCTGTGGCAAGAATGCATACAATGAAGTTTAAAAGATTTTCAACTCACATTGTTCCTGTTACAAATTTTTTACTAATTTTCTTGGTAATTTTGTCTATTATTGGTTTTGTTCTGCTATTTTTTATATCACCTGAAGATAATAATAGTTGAACTATTAATGCCCCAAAAGTAAGTTCATCTGAAGAAACTGATGAAGTTAATTATAGAGAAGAAATTATTTGAAATGAACATTACTAAATAATTTTATAAAATTATGTCATCATTATTTACCAAAATATTACAGTGAACAATTCCAGGAGATATACTTTATCAAGATGATATTATCTTTGTAATAAAAGATATTAATCCTCTAGACAATACTCACTTACTTATTATCCCTAAAGATGAAATTGATTCTATCAATAATCTTGATAATAATAATAAAGACATTATCAGAGAAATGTATATGTGTGGAATAAAATTAGTAAAACAATTTGGATTAGAAGATTGATATTATTTGAGAATAAATGCTTGAGATCAACAAGAAGTTCCTCATATTCATATGCATCTAGTGAGTGACAGAATAATGAAATAATTAATATTTAAATACAAAAAAGGTGAGTAAAAATAAATTAATTTTTGCAATAATAGGATGAGTCTTGGTAATACTATTACTGATTGGTGTTTTAATGTTAAATTGAAAATCTAGTGTAGCCCCAACAACTACGCGTTCTTCAGGTGACTTTAAAATTTGGATTGTATGAGATTCTAAAAATAAATTTGAAGAATTTTTGAGTACATTTAGATTAGATAATAAATCAATTTCAAGTGTAAATATTATTGTTGAGAGTTTCCCAAATTATGAAGATTATAGCAGGGCACTAACATCAGCAATGATTAAATGAATAGCTCCAGATATCTTTGTATTAAACAATAATGAAACCTCAATATTTGAGGAAAAAATTACAGCTATTCCAACTGATGTTATTAGTCCAATTGATTTTAAGAAAAACTATAGAGGGGTATTTACTGATGACCTTATCTTAGAAAGCATACAAGGAGATGATCCAGAATCAAGAGTTGAATTTTTAAAATGATTTCCTGTTTGATACGAAACTCTTTGAATTTTTCATAATAGAAGATTTAGATTTAAGCCTTCAGATTTTAATTCTCTAGCTTCACTTAATTCAGCTATTACCAGAACTAAAAAACTAAATGTTACACCTCTTTGAATAGGAAATTGATCAACTGTTGTAGATGCTCAAGACATACTTTCACAATTTTTTCTTCTTCATAAAGTTGATAGCTTAGAAAATGCTGATGCTACAAAAATTAAGCAAGCACTTTGAGTGTATACTTGATATTGAGCAAAAAATTGAGAAAATGCTTATAATGAGCTTTTCACTAATACTAAAGCAACAGGTAAGACAAACATTGATTTATTTGCTGAAAATGATCTGGCAGCTATTGTTGCTTATCCTAGAGCTGTACTTAAATTGCAAGCACTTGGTTTTTCTTCTAAAATGTTATTTTCTGCACCTTTCCCACATTTTCATTCAGCAGATGGATGAACTCTTGCTAATTACAATTATTTTGTTGTGAACAGTGATTCGCAACAAAAAGATGTTGCATTTACATTTTTAAAATATTTAAATTCTGATGCATGAGCTAGTGCATATCTAGATAAGTATAGATATTATTTACCTGCTAGATTAAATCTTGAAGCAGAGATGGTCGAACAAAAAGTTTCAAATTATTTTGATAGTGTGGTACTTTGAGATTTTTATACAAATGATAAAACACCACTTTCTAGTTTTAATAAATGAAATAAAATAATTTTTGATAGAGAAGTTATATCTGTATTAGATAATTTTTCTTGATATCTAAATGATTTTTCAGAATTCAAAAGTTCTACACTGTGTAAGACAGAAAAAATTCTTAATTTAAAAGATCTTTGAGTAAGCTGTAACTAGTATGCAAATCTATATACATATCCCATTTTGTGAACAAAAATGTGATTACTGTCGTTTTGCTTCTGTGTGAAATACACAGGAGTTTTTAATTGAAAAATATGTGAGATATTTGTGTAAAGAAATTACAGATTCAACATATAATAAAAATCAAAAAATAGCAACCATATATTTTGGTTGATGAACTCCGGGAGTATTATCTCTTAAACAATTAGAGAGGATTTTTATGACTTTGTGACAAAAATATATTTTCTTAAATGATATTGAAATAAGTCTAGAATCTACTCCTGATAAGGTAACTGTTGAGAATATACAGTGATGGTCAAAACTTTGAGTAACAAGGCTTTCTATGTGAGTTCAGACTCTTAATAATAAAAGCTTACAGGTTATCTGAAGAGGGAATAAGTGAGATATAGACATAGCATTAAAAAACATTGATACAGTTTTCTCTAATAATTCAAGTGTTAATTTAGGTATTTCTCTTGATTTTATTATCTGACTTCCTCATGTAAAAAAGTGAGAAACTAAAAAAGATATTCAACATATTCTTAAAAAATATAATTTTGTAAAACATGTATCTACGTATTTATTGGAAGATTATTATAATGAAGATAAGGTTATAGAAACATCATTTGATAAAAAGACGTATCCAGATAATTGGGATTCTTTATGAGTAGATGAAGAGGAATATTTAAATGAATACTCAGAGGTGAAAAAATATCTAGAAACCACATGATTCGATTGATATGAAATAAGTAATTATGCTAAAACATGATATGAATGTAAGCATAATCAATGATATTGGAATCATAATGAAATATTGGCTTTTTGACTGTGAGCATATGGATTTATTGATTGAGTTAGATATGCTAATTCAGAGAAATTTTGAGAATACTATAAGTGAATAAAAATTCATGAAACAACACTTTCTGAAGAAGATATTTTCCTTGAAACAGTAATGTTTCAATTACGTACTTCATGATTAGTAGAAGAAGTATATTATAAACTTAATAGGAAAAAATTAGATTACTATATCTCAGAAAAATTCCTAGAAAAAAAATCTAACAAAATTATATTGTTAGATAAGTGAGTCTTAGTGATGGATTATATTTTAAGTGAAATAGTTTAGAAATAAAAAAGCTATAGATTGATCTATAGCTTTTTTATAAAATAGCTTATTTACTACTTAGTTCTTCTTTAAGATGTCTGAAAAGGTTGTTAATTAGATCATCAAGATTTTCATAGTCTTCTCTTTCAAAAATAAATTCATCACTATCAAGATTAGCAATAAGCTTACCATTAAATAGGTCTTTTTTATTTTTTTCAATCTTTAATTCAAGAGTTCCTTCAGCATCTTTTTTATCTTCATATTTTTTAAGATAAGCAGATACTTTAGATTCAAGATTAGTTGCAACTAGTCTTTCAATAACTTCTTTAGATTGTTCAACTGCTTCATTTACATGAAGTATAATTTTTAATTCCATAGTTTTTATTTTTATATTGTAATGTATAAATAATCTTGGAGATGTGTTTTACAAGGCTTTTGTAGAATCTCTAGTTACTATTTATTTTTAACTTAACATTAGTGTATCATATTGCACATATAAATCAAGAAAAATATTGAAAAAATAATTATTCTTACTATAATTTTAAAAATAGCTAAATTATTCAAAATAAGAAACAAATGACAATAAAATACGAAAAAACTATAGGTTTAGAAGTTCATGTAAGAATTAAATCAGCAACAAAAATGTTTTGTAGTTGTAAAAATGCAGTAGCTCTAGCTTGAGAACCAAATATTAATATATGTCCTATATGTAGTGGTTTTCCAGGTATGCTTCCAGCACTTAATGAAGAAGTTGTAAGACTTGGATTAATTGGTGGTATGATGATGTGATGTGAAGTAAACCAAATCTCTAACTTTGATAGAAAATCATACTATTATCCTGATTCACCAAATGCTTTTCAAATCACCCAACTGTACAACCCAATTGTGGGAAAATGAAGTGTAAAAGCTTTAGTTAATGGAGAAGAAAAAGAATTTTGAATTCATCATATGCACTTAGAAAATGATGCTTGAAAACTGACACATGTTTGATCTAAAACTCTAATAGATTTTAATAGAGCAGGTTCACCACTTATGGAAATAGTAACTGACCCAGTTTTTACTAATGAAGAAGATGCTGTTGAATTTCTGAGAGAAGTTCAAAAACTTATGAGAGCTGCTTGAGTAAGTGATGCCGATATGGATAAAGGTCAAATGAGATGTGATGTAAATCTATCAATTAGACCAGAAGGACAAGAAGAATTTTGAATGAGAACAGAACACAAGAATGTAAATTCATTCTGAGCAGTTACTAGAGTGATTAAATCAGAATACAAAAGACAACTAAAAATTATAGAAGCTTGAGGTGAAATTGATCAAGAAACAAGATGATGGGATGATGATACTGGAACTTCAACAAGTCAAAGAACAAAGGAAAATGCTATGGATTATAGATACTTCCCAGAACCAGACTTACTTCCATTAGAGTTATCTGATGAATTCATTGAAGAAGCTAAAAAATCTTTAGTAGAACTTCCAATAGATAGAAGAATTAGGTATCTGAATGATCATAAATTACAAGAAGATGATGCAAGATTATTAACAGCTGATTATGAACTTTCTAATTATTTTGAGAAACTCTTTGAAATAACTAAAGATGCAAAAAAATCATGTAGTTATATTACAACAATTCTCCTAGCTCTTATAAAAGATTCAGAAGATGAAATTAAAATCACAGATCTTAAATTTCAACCTGAAGAAATAGCAACTGTTATAAATCTAGTAAACAAAGATGAACTTAGTTCAACTAACTCTAAGCTTGTAATAGAAGAATTATTCAACAATGGGTGAAATGCTGACGAAATAGTTGATGCTAAGAATCTGAGACAAAAAAATGATACTGCAGCACTAGAGACAATAGTAGATGAAGTTATTGCAAACAACACTAAACAAGTTGTTGATTACAAATGATGAAATGAAAATATATTTTGATTTTTTGTATGACAATGTATGAAGGCAAGTAGAGGACAATGAAATCCAAAACTATTCAATGAAATTCTCAAGAAAAAACTTGGATAATTATTATGAAAAACTAGATTGTAAAATAATCTAGTTTTTTTATGTCTCTTTTTTGCAGCAGAAGTAAATATATGATATTATCTTTTTATATATAAGAAATCTAACCAAAGGACAGATGATTCTATCAAAAATAAAGGAGTTCTATACAAGCCATAAAAAAACAATATTTTATGCTTTTGTTTTTTGATTTATAGTGTTAAATTCTTGAGATGTTGCATTTGCTGAGGACTCTAAAGAAGATGGAATTATAAAAGCTGTAGACTATTTCTTAGCAATAGTATCAACGCTACTTTGAACACTTACATGATTAATATCACTTTTATTAAATCCAGGTTGGGTTAATTGAACTATTTTTTGATTTGAAACATATTTGAAAGATATGTGGATAATGATATCAAATATAGTATATTTTATTTTTGCATTTGTTCTTATTACAATTGCATTTATGAATATTATTGGTAAATGACAAGATGTTTGGGAGATGAGACAAGCACTACCTAAGTTTGTTATATGAGTTTTAATGGTTCCATTTTCTTGGTTTTTTGTTCAATTTATATTGTCTATTTCAGCAATGCTAACAGTTGCTGTTTTATGATTACCATATGAAACAATGCAAGGGAAAGATGCATTTAAATCATTTTCAACAAAAAATATCTGTGATACATATGTATTAGACTTAAATGCAAGTTGAGATACTAAAAATACTGTTGGTGCTTGAACTGATAGTGCAGTTAAAGCTGAATGTACAAAAAATTGAGGTAAAATGCAGCCAATATCCGATATTCTAAGTGGTAAAACTGTTGAATGAACAGCTTGAGCAGTCTATTGAATAATGAACATCTATACTTACCAAATCATGAAAATAGATCAAGTTAGAAAACTTTTTGATGATCAAATAACAGCAAAAGAAGGGATAAAGACATTCACAAGCTTAGCAATTAAAGTTATTTTTGATTTACTTTTCATAGTAGTATTTCTTATACTAATGGTAGCTTTATTTATGGCACTGTTTGCTAGGTGAACATGGCTTTGGATATATGCAATGTTTTCTCCTGTATTTGGTTTATTATTCTTCTTTGGTAAAGCTAGGGATTGAGTTTGAGAACAAAAATTTTGAGTATGAGAATTTATTAAACTTGCACTTGTTCCTGTATATGTCTCTGCAGCTCTTGCTTTTTGATTGATATTTATATTTGTTGCCAGCAATTGATTAGAAGCTAAAACATGAGATTGAAAATCAATTTTTTGAGTAATTGAGGACAGTGAATGAAATAAAAATCCTTCTTTAGATGTTTGAGGTTTTAAATTAGTTGTAAAAGGTGAACATGCTGATAGTAAATGACCAGACAAAATTTGAGTAGATTCTGAAGATTTGGTTGAAGCTCTACAATGATGATTATGAAAAATTATTCTACAACTTTTCTGATTAGCAATGCTTTGGATTGCATTAATGGCAGCACTAAAAAGTTCAGAAATTACTGGAAAAGTTGTCCAACCAATTGCTGACTTTGGTAAAAGTGTTTGATCACTTGTTGCTAAATCTCCTCAATATGCACCTATCATCCCAACATGAAAATGATGAATGAGTGCTGCATGATTACAGAGTTTTTGAGGTTCAATAGAACAAAAATTTAGATGAGATGCTCAAACAAAAGGTAATAAATTTGCTGATAGTATGTTTGGTGATCCAACAGAGCTAAAGAATTCTCTTAGAGAATTTAATGCTAAATTTGTTCCAAATCTCGCAAATGATACTAATAAAACCCATATAAATGAGGTACTAATGGATTTAAAATTGGCAAAAAGTCAAGACTCCTTTGATGCAGCTGTTAATGCACTGATATCTAAAGGTGTGCTAAATAAAGAAGCTGTAAAAAAAGATGGTAAGATTATATATTGAAATAAAGGAGATAATAATTTATTATGAATGAGCATTCATAATTCAATGACCAGTGATTTTAAAAAACTATATGGTACTAATGCTGATGAAGTTAAAAAAGTACTTTGAAAAACATCAACTGGAAAAATATGAGAATCAACTCCTGCTAGTTCTGGTGAACAAGTAGCACCAGTGACTCCTGCTACTTGAGCAATAGCTCCTGTTTCAATGATGCTTAATTGAGAGAATAAGAGTTACAATATTTCTGTTACAAGTACATGATTTAAGTTAGATGGTGAATGAGATTGAAGTGATTTTAATTTAAATAATGTTATTAAGGATTGAGAAATTATTGATAAGACAAAATTAGAAACAATGCTTAAATCAAATGGTAGTAAAGAATGAGAATTAAAAGATATTATTGGTGTATTAGAAAAAAAATTAAAAGAAAAAATAGAGAAAAAATAAACCCAACAGGGTTTATTTTTTTGTTTTGAGGAACTCCTCAATCTCCATAATTTGAAGAGGTAGATACGTACTAGGTCTAATTCAGACTTCTTTAATAGAATCTACTAATAAATACTTAGTATAATCTCAAGGAATCTTTAGAAGCTTCTTAGCTTCTTTTTTCACTTCATTCTTTTCAATATTATCACTTACATGAATAATAACGTTATCCCTTTTTTTATTAGTTGTAATGAAACTAAAATCAAAAGTTCAGTTCTTTCATGTGAGAATCTTATATCATTGTCTTTCGAGAAGTTGGAAGATATTGTTTTCATTTATGATATTTTGTGAGAGTTGATTTGAAACTATGCTATTTCTTAGAAAAGTGTCTGTGAATAAATACTTAGCTTTTCAGGTTGATATCTTGTTAGTCTTTAGATCATATCTAAATATTTTTTTAATAAGCTTAGAATCAAGTATATAGTTAATGTACTCTATAAGAGTGATTTGAGAAATCTTGCTCCCTTGTTTTGTAAGAATTTTGTGAATCTCTCTTACTGAAATAAGTTCATGACTTTGTGCTATTACTTTTAGTGTATGATCTAAAAGAGGAAAATTTTTAAGCTTTTGTTTGATATAAATATCTTGAGTGATAATTTTATGAGCGAACAGATCTGGATTATTTTGATATGAATGACTGTCTGGAAGAATTTCAATTTCTTTTACTCACTTAATATGAAGAGCATTTCCAATAAGAATGATTTTGTTTCATTTTTTGAATTCTGAGTGAATGAAATCTTCTGCTTTATCTATATGACTAATATCTTCTAGAATAATAATTTTCTGACTTTCATATATTTTTGAAAGTTCTTTTTGTGAAGTAATTGAATGAGTAATGTCTACTTCACCATTATAATAGAAAAAGTTACTATCCATCTTTGTTTTTAAAATCATTCCTTTTACAACTCAAAGCTTATTAGAACCAATAAGTCATGAAACAATTATTATTCACTTTTTGTTTAAGTGTGATACTATTTTTTTTAGAATAGCTTTATCTGATATAACAATTTCTGCATTATTGAAGTGATTTTCTAGGTTTTGTATTAATTTATTCATTTTTTGTATATATTAGTTTCACTATAATATTAGAAATACTATAAGACTTATATTAAATATTACAACACTTTTTATTTAAAAGTAAAGATTATTGAGATAAAAATATTTTGACAAAAAATTCAAAAGTATTAAATTGATAATAATAATTACATAAAAATAATTATGAGAAATATATTTACAATATCTTTATTACTGCTTTTAGGAAACACCTAAGGGTTTATTTAGATTGGAAAATATTTTTTCATCAAAGCTCTTAGGTATTAATACCTAGGGGCTTTTTAATTTTTAAACATAAAACTATGCAAAATATGAACAATACATCTTTATTACTGCTGTTAGGAAAATCCTAAGAGAATATTTTAGATACAAATAAAATATAAAACTACAACTCTTAGGAAAAATATACTTTCTAGGGGTTTTTTAATACTTAAAAATAAATTATGAATACATGAATACAACAATGAATGAATGAAGTTTTGCCATGGGTAAATGATAATAATAAAATTCCATGAGTAATTCTTGCAGATGTAACATCAAGAGATTGACTTCAATCACTACCTTGGTGGAATTATTGGACGAAGGAGCAAAGATGAGAACTCTCTAAACTACTTTCTGATTTTTGAATGCATCATATTGAACTATGATTTCCTTCAATGAAGTGAGATCCAGAATATGAAGCAGTAAAATATGCTGCTAATGAAGTGGGGGAGAGAGAATCCGTGGTAATGTGATTAGCCCGCCTTGTTGAATCAGATATTGCTAACACAATAAATGCGCTAGATTGAGCAAAATATAAATGAGTTCATACTTTTATTGGAACCTCTCCAGAGCACTTATCAACCTTTAGTTTTTGAACAGATGATATTTTAAAAAATATTACAGCAAGAGTATCTCAAATCAGAGAGGCTTGATATATTGCTCAGTTTTCTGCAGAAGATGCAACAAGAACGGATCATGATTTCTTAATTGAAGTGTATGAAAAGGCATTAGCTGCAGGTGCACAAATACTAAATATTCCTGATACAGCATGAGTATATGATTCTCAACAATATAATAATTTAATGCAGCACATGTATAGTAGATTTCCAAATACAGTTATTTCAACCCATACTCATAATGATAAATCACAAGCAGAGCAGAGTGCATTAATTACTGCTTCAAATTGATTTGCTCAAAGGATTGAGTGAACAGTTTTTTGAATATGAGAAAGAGCATGAAATGCAGATGTTATGATATTAGTATCAGTTATTATGCAAGATCCAGCATATAGCCATTTATCTAAAGAGTTATTGAAAAACCCTGAAAAATTTATTGAAATACTAGAATATATGACAGAAATTAGTTGAATACATGCAAGACCAGTTTCCCCTTGATATTGACATGAAGCTATTGTAAATAGATCATGAGTTCATCAAGCAAAAATGGCAAAGTTAAAAGAAAGTTATGTAGCATATCCTTGAACTATATTTTGATTAGATAATAGGCCAGAAATTGAAATTTCAGCACTTTCAGGTAAAGGATGAGTTATAGCAATTTATGAAAATTTTTGAATTAAATTGAATAATGAACAATCAACTGTTCTTACAAAAGTATTGAGACAAATATTAAGCCCAGATACAAACCCTCATGAAATTCATGCAATTTGTCCAAAACTTTCTGAGGACTTTCTATATCAATTATGACTGAGTATCAATATTATTAGAACAGAAGCAAGAACGTTGAAAAATACTAAGGAAAACCTTATTAAGTGGAATGAAGAAACTGATAGTATTATTAAAAAAATCTATGAGGAATTATATTGAGAATAAATTAATTATCTTTACAAAATTCTAAAAATGAATAAACTCAGTTTTAGTTAATAAACATATTTTTTGCTAGAGAGAGTTATGGAAAGCTTTCAAGAAAAATTTGAATATTATAAAAGCAAAACAATTGAGTGGAACCGTCTAACTAAGACCTCAATAATTTATAAAATATTTTTTATAAATTATTGGGGATTTTTAATGTAAGAATTATGAAAATAGCAATCATTTCAGACATCCATGAAAATAACTATAACCTAGTTTCTTTTTATGAATATATAGAAGATAAAAATATTGAACAAATTTTTTGCTTATGAGATATAATGAACAATTGAGTTGCAAAACTTTTAGCATTTTCTTGAATACCAGTTTATATGGTTTGGTGAAATAATGATGGTGAAAAAGTTGCCATAACAAAAACTTCACTTCATAAAAATAGTAAGCTCACAGTTGCAGCTACTTCATTTGATAAAATAGAAATTGATAATAAAAAAATCTTTTTAAGTCACTACCCAATGTTGGCAAAACCAATGGCAAAATCTTGAGATTTTGATGTAGTATTTTTTGGACATACTCATACAAAAATAATTACAGAAGAACGAGGCTGCTTGATTGTAAATCCATGAGAATTATCTGCTCATAAAACATGAACTGCTTCATTTGCAATTTATGACACACATAACAATTCAGCTGAAATAATTGAACTAGAAGATTTTAAGAACATGAAATTTGATAAAGTAAG
>CALLPO010000106.1 GCA_938015605.1 uncultured Candidatus Altimarinota bacterium
TAGTCTCTATGTTCATACTTTTCTCTGAAATCTTTGATAAGTGCCCAGAAAATATTTTCTGTATAATCAGGAATAATTTTTTCATTGGGCCAGATGATTTCTTTTTTAATTTTATTTCTCATAGTAGTTTCACCAACAGGACAGTTACATCCAGAATAGGGGATTTCATTGTTATCACAAAAACTTTTAATATTTTTCTCTCTCACATAAGCTAGAGGCCTTATAAATGTTACTTTCCCACTTCTCATTTTATTAATAGGAGCCATAATTTGAAGGTTTCTTCATTGAGTCATATTCATGAAAGTAGTAACCACTATATCATCCATATGGTGACCAAAGGCAATCTTTGTAGCTCAGTGTTTTTGGCAGAGTTTCATCATAGCAACTCTTCTTGAATAGGCACACCATTGGCAAGATTGCCCGACTCATTCATTGAGTTTTGATTCTTCAGGAAGTTTAAGATTTACTTTCTCTAAACTAATTCCCAGTTCATCCTCATAGTATTTTCTTTTTTCTTCAAATCTGATATCACAATCAATCAAAAATTCTTTAAAGATATAAACTCAAATCACTTTGAATTTATTTTTCATTTGTTTCTGAAGCTTTGATAGAGCGTACCCCAAAAACATAGAGTCTTTTCCCCCTGAAACTCCAAGTATAATAGTATCTCCATCTTGAATCATATCGAAGTCCTTGATGGCAGCCATAGTCTTTTTCAGTAGTATTTTTTCAGTTTTCATAAGCAGAGTGATTGTAGTAATTTTTGTTAGAGTAATATATTTTAGCGAAAAAGCAATTTAATCTTGTTTTAGAGCTATAAAAACATATATTAATGTAATAGTAATTTCTTAATGAATATTTATGGAAAGTTGGATTATTTTTGCTTTAATTGCATCACTCTCTGCAGGGTCATATAATTTTTTACAAAAAATGCAATCTGAATGATGAAAAATAAGTGATATGTGATTTATTGTATACACTTATGTCTATTTATCATTATTTGGAATCATTGCTTTAGGTCTAAGTTGAAAACAATTAGATTATTCAAATACAGTTCTGTTGTATTCATTTTTAATAACCTTTATTTTTATTATCATTGTAAAAACAAGACTACGTTCACTTCGTTATATTAGTACATCAAGTTATTTTATTAATTATAGGATGTTTTCCTCAGCATTATTAATTTTTGCAGGAATGTTATTCTTTTCTGAACAAATTACTTTAAAAGAAATTATTTGAATAATAGTTTGATTTGTAGTGTTCTATCTTCTCTTAGAAAAGACATGAAAGAAAAAGAAGAAAAAATCTCTTCTAGCATGATATTGATATTTAATTGTATGAATTGTGTGAATGGCTAGTATACAACTTTTAGCTAAAGATTTTGTCTTAAAAGATTTAGATATCTATTCCCTTATGTTTTTTGAATGACTATTTGGTATAGCAATTTCAATGTTTCTTATTAAATGAAAGTCAGTAAAAAGAGTTTTGAAAATTGAAAGTATGAAAGACCATTTATTCTTATTAGCCTCTGGTTCAATCTTTAGTCTTTCTGTTTATACAAACAACATGGCTTTTGACTGATGAGATGTTGCAATTGTTTATAAAATTATTTCTTACTCACTTTTTATTCCTATCATTTTATCAATTATTTTCTATAATGAAAAAGTTTGAATTAAACAAGTTATTGCATTTATACTAACAATCATTAGTATTTTATTGTTTGTATAAAAATAAGAAATTTATCAAAATATTATTAGAAATACTATGTACAAGAATATAAAAAAAATTCTAGAAGAGAACAATATTGAATATGATGAGATAGAACATGAGGTTTCAACTTCTTGTGAAGATTCAAAAGAGCTGAGAGAAAATGCTTGATTAGAATGATTAGGGAGTAAAAATCTAGTATTTCATTGTAAGGAAAAGTTTTATATGATAGTTACTCATGCTGACAAAAGAATTAATGCAAAGAGGTTTAAAAAAGAGTTTGGGAGTAAGAATATTAGGTTTGCTAATGCTGAAGAAATCAAGGAACAAATTGATGGAACTATTGGGTGTATTCCAAGTTTTGGATTCAGTAATACTGAAATTCCTATATTTGTAGACTCAGAAATATTTGAACATGAGTATTTTATGTTTAACCCAGATGATGCCACTAAAACTATTAGAATCAAAACTTGAGATCTAAATTTTATATTTAATGGCCTAGAGAATCCAGTAAAGTATTTTCTTTGATGAGAAGAAACTATGGATATTATAGAAGAATAATTAACACAAAACTATGAAAAAAATACACATGATATTAGCTCTTGATTCAAAGAATGGTCTTTGAAAAGATGGAGATCTAGCTTGGAGAATAGGTAAAGATATGAAATACTTTAAAGAAGTTACAACTGGAGACTGAGACACTCAAAATGCAGTAGTAATGTGAAGAAAAACTTGGGACTCTATTCCTGAAAAATACAGACCACTTCCTGGAAGAATTAATGCAATTCTTAGTAGAAGTTATACTCCAGAAGATGATTATGGAACTATTTGTAAATACAACTCTTTTGAAAGTGCAGTTGAAAAATTAAGTACTAGAGAAGATGTGAAGGATATTTTTATTATTTGAGGAGCTCAAATTTATAACCTAGCATTAGAAAGTGAAGCACTTGAAACTCTCTACTTAACAAGAGTTGAGGGGGATTATGACTGTGATGTATTTATGGATATAGATTTTAGTCAGTTTGAAGAGATGAGTATTTGAGAATGGCAAGAGAGTAAAAAGGGAGTGAAGTTTAGATTTGAAGTTTATAAAAGAAAATAGAAAATTATGAATGAGTGGGAAGTTATAAAGAGGATTTATACGGATTTCTCTAAAAATATATGAAAATCAAAAGTGTATCAACTTTTTTGGTGAGCAGTTATTCTAACTGGATTATGAATTATTGAACCACTCTTTTTTAGGGAAGTGATATCATTTGTAGAAGAGAGTATTAAATGAATAGATTCAAATTTTTCAGACTTGTTGTCTATTATTACTTGATGGGGAATTTTTATAATGGTGTTTCTTTTATTAAGAGGTCTCTATTTTTATTGGCTCTGGGAAAAAATGTTGATTAATGAGAAGAAAACTTTTCTCAATTGTGGAGAAAAACTTCTGAGAATTTCATATAATAATTACCTCCATATTCCTAAAGGTTCAGTATACAAAAAAGTAAATAATGGTTCTGAGGATTTATGGATGTTGATTTCACCATTTTTCAAAGACATACTTCCAAGTATGGTATCGATTATTATTTCAAGTGTAATACTTTTTATTATTGATTGGAGAATGGCAATTGTAACTCTGAGTT